>CASERA010000253.1 GCA_949290175.1 uncultured Ruminococcus sp. | reverse complement strand
GTTCAGCTGCCTGCCTTGCAGTTACAGTGTTTTTGACTGCTTCAAATACGTTCATTCCATATCCCTTCCTTTCATTTATCGACAGTCGCTGAAAGGAAAAAATATTTTCCCCTTCACTTAACCCAACAGGGAGGGGACATTTTACAAGGTAAAATCATTTTATTAATTTACTAAATTCAACACAGGGGTCATGCACGATCCTTTCCTTTGTGGTCTGAATATTTTTCCTTTTCTTATCAGGAAGAAAATCAGCTATTTTACAAAAATATGAAAATTTAAGGAATAAAAAATACAGCCATCAGTTTTCTCTCCCCTAACAGCTGTATTTCCAAATACTTTATTCAATTGTTTACAAAGAAATATATACTAAACCTATAAATTACTCTTTCCCTGCACTCTTTTGCCCTTACATATAACCCATGCGTTTATCTGATTTATTACGATAAGTCCTCCGATTGAAAGCACCGTTTCCAGCACAGGCCAGTTGAACTTAAAATAAGAAAGCTTTCTTTCCATATAGTATCGAACCGGAAGCAGTACCGCCATCCCTACAGTCAGTAAGAGCCCTGCAGTAAACAACCAATAATAACGGCCTTCGGCTATGATCAGTTTCCTTTTCTGTTTAACTGTCATGCCAATGCTCTCCATCATAGACAATTCCCTTTTCCTTGCAAAAAAACCTGTAACCGTGATGTTGAAATAGTTTGTAAAACCCGCCAGCAGAAGAATAATGCTTATACTGCCCAGAATCATCCGGTTGCCTTGAATGTACGAAGCCGCTTCGCTTATCAGATCTGATTTACTGATGCAAAAGATCCCGGCTTCTCCGGTTCCCTTGTCATAGTCATAAGAAGTCTCTGTCATCCGGCTCCGTCGCTGGTTCTCTTCTGAAATAATCTTCTGAATTTCAGCATTCACCGCTGATTCTTTTTTCTGGTCGACCGCCAGCTCCATGTACAATATTTTCTTTTCTGTGGGTATTTTTTCAAATCCTTTTTCGCTGATCAGGAAGTACAGATTTCCTTCTGAACCATGCCAGGTCTGACGAATGTCAGGAAAATCATCCGCCCGGTTATCCAGATAGCCGCACAGACTGAATTCTTGAGATTGTCTTGTCTGAAAATTGCCTTTTTCCTCCTGTTGCATCCGTTCTATATCGGTCATATTGTTCCATCGGATCTGGTTTTCTCTCGACAGTCTGGTCTTAAAGTATACCGGCTCTCCCACACTTTCCTGCGCAAGCTGTTCCTGTGCCCTAGACAACGCATGATCATGAAGAATCAGTACTCCTGTGCCGCTTGCAAAGGACTCCATATCAACCGGAAGATCTTTTTCATTCACGTATTTTGTAAGTAATTCGATTTCATCTTCCCTGAGTATCTGAACCACATCTTCAGACCATCCTTCGAGCATATTTTGATCTTCTGAGTCTCCTGCGGAAGATTCATCCAGAGGACGAATTCCCTTTCTCGAAATAACCGTATCAAGATAAGCCCCTTCCATGATATACGATTCTTCCGGCTCCACCCCATCTACACTAAGCAATTCTTTTCTGACCTCTGAAGATATGGGGGAGAATTCATCATAGTCATTATCATACATCAGATCAAAATAAGTCCCTTCAGTCAGCATAGGATCCTGACCGGCGTCCCGGGTCTGATATTCTTCTCCGTATCCCCTCTCGCGTCCGCATGCGCTGAACTGTCCCGCAATCAGAAAATCCGGTCGCTTTTCAATCACATGTGCATAGTCACTTCCCTTTGTGATCACAACTGCCCACAGAAGCGTTTCCAATCCAAGGAAAAGGGAAAATATAGTCAGGATAAACCGTTTTCTGTAGCCGGCAATATTTCGCCTTGCCAGATACCGGATTTCACCATCTGGACTGCGTTTTTTCCTTCTGAAAACAGAATCCCTTTTCTGATGATACCGGGATCCCGGCCATTTGGAGGCCGTCACATCTGTATAACGGATACTTTCCACGCAGGACATTTTCACCGTTCTTCGGATCACTCCAGCCGACGCAGCCAGAATAATTCCATCTGTGAATAGGATTGCCAGCAGCAAAATTACCGGATGTAAAATATGGAGTCCCTCCCCGCCGCCAAGCTTTCGGAGATACTCACCTCCCAGCAAAGCAGGAATCACCACCGCCAGTAAAACAGCCGACAATGCAGTTCCAACCGCTGTCCCAAGAACAAGAATCCGTCGGATCTGGCTGTAATATACGTTTGAAAGCTGCTTTTTGGTTGCGCCGATTGTAGTTAAGAGTCCCAGCTGCCGGATATCTCCCTCCATGGAAATCTGCAAGACATTGTGGCACAGAAAAAAGATACCGCACAGAACGATCACCGTTCCGAGTACCGCTATCGCGTAACCGCCCATGATGCCTTCTACTGCCTGATGTGCTGCTGTGTCGCTTACTGTGATCTTCTGTTCCTGACTTTTCATCTGTAAATCTTCATATAGACGTTCTTCTGTCTCCTGCCATCCCAGGCGGTCTGCTTGGCAGAAGATCAGATCTGCCTCTTCGTCAGGACGGATTCCCCAATCAACCAGCTTTTTTTCTGAAACATACCCTGGCGCAGTCTCACTGCCATAATCGATGAACCACCCGCTTAGGATAAAGATTTCATCTGATGTTTGAAAGAATTCATAAGAAACCTGTAGTTGTATTTCCATCCCTTTCTGCGGATCCGTTATCCCAAGATTTTCCAGTACCTTTTTCGGAAGCATAATCTCCTGCTTCTCTTCGGGATAACTTCCATGGATATTCGTATAAGCCGGACTGATCAGCTTTTCCCATGCATCCCTGTCTGTCCATTTTATCGTACAGACCGAATTCCCCGCATTCTTGTGGTCGGATCCGGTTTCAACGGACTCAGCCGGTCCCACTGTCACACATCTGCCCGTCTGTTCGATATAATCCTTTGACTGAAGCAAGGCATATTGAGATGCATCTCCTTTTTCCACCACTCCGGACGCCACCGTCCCCTCCGTCCGGATTTTTCCCAGTTCTTCCGCACGGATTTTCCCACGGGTGATACCAAATACCATAGTCAGGGTAACAATTGCCAGCACAACTGTCAGGATAAGAATCCGGTTTGTTCCCCTGGCAGATCCGACATATCGGTAAGAAAGCATACGAATTACATTCTGATTATCATTGGGGGTATACCTTTTCTTTCCCATAAGCTACCCCTCCTGCGTGAAATTCCCATAACTGTCACAGATCCGTCCATCTGACATTCGAATGATCCGGTCTGCCATCTGGGCCACCGCCTCCTGATGCGTCACAACAATCATGGTCTGATGGAATCTGAAAGCGCAGGATTTCAGAAGTCCTGTCACTTCCATACCGGTAACAGAATCCAGATTTCCGGTAGGCTCATCCGCCAGCAGGACAGCCGGTTTGGTCAGAAGTGCCCTTGCGATCGCTGTTCTCTGCTGCTGGCCTCCGGAGAGCGTGCCAGGCAGCCGGTCTAATTTATCCGAAAGCCCCAGAAGACCAGTGATTTCTTCAAAAAAACTTTCATCCACTCCCTGTCCATCCAGTCTGAGAGGAAGTACAATATTTTCATAAACACTGAGAGACGGAATCAGATTATACTGCTGAAAGACAAATCCGATATTCCGTCTCCGAAAGACTGTGCGTTCCTCCCGCTCCATATCCTTCAGGCTGCTTCCCCGGATCCATACTCCGCCGGAATCAGGTATATCCAAACCACCCAACATATTTAGAAGCGTCGTCTTTCCACTTCCCGAAGTTCCGACTACCGCAAGGAATTCCCCGTCCTCTGCCGTCAGTGACACCCCATCCAGTGCATGGACTTCATAGGTGTCCGTCACATAATATTTCTTCAGATTTACTGCTTTTATCATATCCATTTCAAATCTCCCCTTTTTGTTTTTCCAGTATATACAGCAAATCTTACAAATTACTGACAAAATCCACGATAAATCTTATAAAGGAAGATTTACTTCCATCATCAGTCCGGAATCCATCCTCTGTGCTATCAGAAAGCCACCGTGCAAATGAATGATTTCTCTTGCAAGATAAAGCCCAATCCCGAAGCCCTCCTGGACGGTAACCCGACGCCCCCGGTAAAATCTATGGAAAATCTGGTTCTCTTCCCCCTCTTCGATGCCGATGCCGTGATCCCGTACCTGCAATTTGAGATACATTTCATTTTGCTGCAACGTAACTTCGACTATGCCTCCCGGTTCACTGTATTTCACCGCATTATCCAGAATATTATAAAACGCTTCACCCAGCCAGTTCGGGTCATGGCTGCAGACTGCCTGTTCCGGCATGTCGATATGAAACTGAATTTCTTTTTCCTCCGCCCTGTTCTGGATCTGGCCAAAGGTGTCCTGGAGTGTCTTGCACAGATTACATTCGTTTTTATGAATCTGAATAACATGGTGTTCCAGGCGGGCCACCTTCACAAAACTGTCTACCAGAAAATGCAGTTTTTTCTCACTTTCTTCCAGAGCCGATATATATTGCCGATACTGCCCGCTGATTTGTTCACTCTTTGTGTTACTCGTCAGCGCATTCTCGACTGTATCCCCCAAAAGACAGGTATAACTTTCAATATTAGCCAAAGGAGTCCTCATTTGGTGAGCAATCTCGGCTATCAACTTCTGAATCTCATCTCTGCTTTTCTCCGCTTCTTTTCTTCTGCCATCCAGTATCTCCTGGATGCGTACAAGCTGATTTTCAATTCGTGCCAGCAAAGTCTCATCTCCCGCTGCCTCCACAAAAAGTTGTCTTCCCGCCAGAATAGCCTCTGTCATAGCCGCTGCTCTTTTAAGTTCTTCCATTCGCAGTTTTCTCTGATGGTTATACAGAATGCTTCCGCCTACGGCAATTCCGATTAAAAATGCAATCAACACTATCACGTACATTCTTTTATTCTCCCATACGATAACCCAGACCAAAAACATTCTTTATATGCGACTGCTCACCGCCCAGTTTCTTCTTCAGCCGGCTGATCGTAACACTTACGGTATTCTCTTCTATAAACGCTCCATCAATTCCCCATACCTGATCCAGAATAATCTCCTTTGTCAATACCTGTCCCTGATTTGTCATAAAAAGATCCAAAAGCTGATATTCTTTTGCTGTCAGAGAAATTTCGTCCTTCCCGGAAAACACTTTCTTTTTTTCCTCATATAAGATAATATCTCCACAAGTAAGTATGCTGCCCTCTTTCTGTCTTTTCAAAACCACTTCTATTCGCTTCAAAAGCACCTTCATGGAAAATGGTTTTACGACATAATCATCCGCTCCCGTTTCAAAAGCCTCAATCATATCCTTTTCTTCATCTCTGGCTGTCAGAAAAATCGCCGGAATTTTTCTCTCAGCGGTCAGTTCACGATATAAGCTGATTCCATTTCCATCCGGAAGACCAATATCTATTACAAACAAGTCCACATTGTCAACAAGCATATCCAATGCTTCTTTCCTACAATGAACAGAAACAGTGGAATATCCATTATCTGCTAAATATTTATTCAACGCCTGATTTAAAAGGCTATCATCTTCTATAATACCGATCCTCATACTTATACCCCTTACTTTATCTGTCAATCAATCTGATTATACTTCTCTGTTCACTAAATGACCATTCTTTTTTCTCCTCACTTTTTTGTCATATGGTGCATTTCCTATCCGTTTCATTTTAACAATCATGGATTTTAAATTTTAAAGAGCAAGATCCACCCGGTAATACAAAAACAGAATTTCAGTTTTTTGCATGCTCCGTGGTCGGCATCTTGTTGGGGATTACGATTTCCCCAAACCCTCGTTGATCAGCTACACCTGTGACTGATAGCATCCGCAATAATTTACCTCGGTAACTGTATTCAAAAACGACACCGAAACGCTGCAAAATCATCAGTCAGAACAATCGGCGGGATAATCCTAAGCTGACTATACCCGCCGTCAAAAAGGCTCATGTAAACCTATGAAAATTCCAAAAAATCATACCGAAACACGACTCAAATTCCCGCCCTGTCCATAACACCTTCGTGACAGCAAAAGAGGGAAAAATGATACCAGAAATCAATTTAATGCACCTAACAGCTGTTTCAAGAGATATTCTCTATTATTTATAAACATCTCTGTGACCTGATAACTTTCTGTTTCTTCATATTTGATTTTCCTCAATGAACCATTGTCAAAAGAGAATATATCCGCTTCAGGATACCCGAGCAGGATTGGCGAATGACTTGCAATAATAAACTGCGCCCCTGCTGTAACAGCCTCTTTCATTTGGATCAGCAATGACAACTGCCTCTG
>CASERA010000252.1 GCA_949290175.1 uncultured Ruminococcus sp. | reverse complement strand
GCATCATCTTTTCGCAAAGATAATTCATACCCACGTACTGTTATTTCCACAGGATCGCCAAGAGGTGCGACTTTCCTTACATAAATCTCACTTCCTTTTGTAATTCCCATATCCATAATACGGCGCTTTAAGGCACCTTCCCCATGAAGTTTCTTCACCCGTGCTGTCGAACCGACAGGAATGTTACGCAATGTTTTCATTTTTTACCTCTTCCTTCTTTAGCTTATACTATAATCTTATTTGCCATCTCTTTGCTAATAGCCACTCTGGAATCTTTAATGTTTACGATTAAGTTTCCATTCAACTGAGAAATAATCGTTACCTTTTCTCCGGTCACAAAGCCCAAGGTCTCCAGATGACGCTTTACTTCGGCATTCCCTCCAACCTTTTTGATATAATTAGTCTCTTCTGCTGCTGCCATTGTCAAAGGCATCATAATCTCTCCTTTCCGTAGTCCCCTAATCAGGGAATTATACCGCTATCCTTTATTAGCTTTTTCTAACTACACTTAGCTTATTCTCACATCAAGGATTTGTCAATACTTTTTGGAAATTTTATACAATTTATAACTCTTTAATATTTTATTTCACAGCATTTCTCGGGATTAATGCGAATAGATATCACTTTATTATCCTCTAAATAACCACATGCTGACAATCCCGCCCATATCACGTCACTCCATTTCTGTTGTGAAATATGATGTACTGTATAATCTTCCATCACCAGAACACAGGCATCTTCTTCTCTGTTCTCCCTGGAGTGTTCTACCTTATACATATTCTGACGGCTGATTGCCCCGATTTCTTCCAGCGTATTCACAACCCGGTATACTGTTGCAATTCCGATTTTCGCATCTTCCTTTATTGCTCTGTAATAAATATCCTTGCAGCTGCAGCATTCATTTTTCAGAATAATGTCTATCAAAAGCAATCTCTGCTTTGTAATTCGGCATCCCTGCTCTTTCAATTTCCGGATAATCTGCTCTTTTTTATTTTCATTATCACTCACATAATCTCCTCCATTCGTTTTCTCTGTCGTTTTTCTGTTATTGATAATTTTTCTCTTTTAATGTTAGTATATACTAACTACTATTAGCTGTCAATAATTTTAGTTAATTTTATATAATTATTCTTTTTCTTTATCAGAACATTTATTTGCTGTACCCTGTAAAGTATGATATAATGAAAAAAAATTTTTAATCAGAAATGGAGTGAATGACGATGAAAGTAAATGAATCAGCCGAAAATTATCTGGAAACTATATTGATTCTAAGCCAGAAACGTCCTGTTGTCCGTTCTGTTGATATCGCTGAAGAACTTGGATTCAAGAAATCAAGCGTCAGTGTAGCTATGAAAAACTTACGTGAAAAAAATCATATTACAGTAACAAAAGAGGGATACATCTATCTTACTGAATCTGGCAAAGAAATCGCTGATATGATTTATGAACGCCATCAATTCATTTCTACCTGGCTTATTCAACTGGGTGTTGATGAAAAAATAGCGGCAGAAGATGCATGCCGTATGGAACATATCATCAGTAAAGAAAGTTTTGAAGCAATCAAGAAACATATTAACATGAATAACAAACCGGCTTAAATTTTTATGTATCATTTTCAAAAAACTGCGGCAGAAAGGAGCAACTACCCCTTCTCTGCCGCAGTTTTTTATTCTATATTCAAATCTTATTCGAAAAACAACTTCATATCTTCTTCCGGAGTTGTGATTCCACCAATTCCAAATTGTTCAACCAGCACATTTGCCACATTTGGTGATAAAAATGCCGGCAGAGTTGGTCCCAGATGGATATTTTTCACACCCAGAGAGAGCAGTGCCAAAAGTACAATTACTGCTTTCTGCTCATACCATGCGATGTTATAAATAATTGGAAGGTCATTGATATCTTCCAGTCCAAAGACTTCTTTCAGTTTCAGTGCAATGACTGCTAAAGAATAAGAATCGTTACACTGTCCTGCATCCAGAACTCTTGGAATTCCTCCAATATCTCCAAGATCCAGTTTATTATATTTGTATTTCGCACATCCTGCTGTCAGAATCACCGTGTCTTTTGGAAGCATTTCTGCAAATTCTGTATAATAATTTCTGGATTTGCTGCGTCCATCACATCCTGCCATTACAACAAATTTTCGGATTGCACCTGATTTCACAGCTTCTACAACTTTATCTGCCAGTGCCATTACCTGATTGTGTGCAAATCCGCCCACAATTTCTCCTGTTTCCAGTTCTGTAGGAGCCTGACATCTCTTTGCATGTTCAATAATTTCACTGAAATCTTTTTCTTCTCCGATTCCTCCCGGAATATGTTTACAACCTGGGAAACCTACTGCTCCTGTCGTATACACTCTGTCTTTATAGCTGTCTTTTGGTGGTACCAGACAGTTTGTTGTCAACAGGATTGGTCCGTTAAATGCTTCAAACTCTTCTTTTTGTTTCCACCATGCATTTCCATAGTTTCCAACGAAATGCTCATACTTTTTAAATGCAGGATAGTAATTTCCCGGAAGCATTTCTGAATGTGTATAAACATCTACACCTGTTCCTTCTGTCTGTTCCAACAGCATTTCCAGGTCTTTTAAATCATGTCCTGAAATCAGGATTGCCGGATTGCTGCGCACTCCGATATTGACTTTTGTAATTTCAGGATTTCCGTAGCTTTCTGTATTTGCCGTATCCAGAAGTGCCATTACATCTACGCCATATTTTCCAGTTTCAAGAGTCAGTGCTACTAAATCTTCTACGCTCAAAGAATCATCCAGCAGTTTTGCCAATGTAGATTCCAAAAATGCTGCAATTGCTTCATCTTCCTTACCCAGCACATTTGCATGTTTCAGATATGCAGCCATTCCTTTCAACCCATAGGTAATCAGCTCACGAAGACTTCTCACATCTTCATTTTCTGTAGAAAGAACTCCGACTTTTTCTGATTTTTCTTTCATTTCTTCCCTGCTGCTTGTATTCCACAATGCCGCTTCGCTTAAATTTTCAATCTGATTTCCTGAGCTTTTCAGTTCTTCTAATAATGTTGTTTTTAATTCTAATGTTTTTTCAATCTGCTCCATAATTTTTTCATCATCAAAATTGGCATTTGTAATTGTGATAAAAAGATTCTGAACAACCAGATGATTCCATTCTCCGGATACTGCTTTTCCTTCTTTTCTAAAAACAGTTAAAACTTCTCCGAGACCTTTTGTTACATAAATTAAAAGGTCCTGCAAATTTGCTGTTTCCGGATTTTTTCCACAGACACCTTTTACTGTACATCCTGCACATCCCGCAGTTTCCTGACATTGATAGCAAAACATTTTATTTTCCATTCTTATATCTCTCCTTTTTCATGTTATTTTCTATGCTGTATGAGTTCTTTTTCTCTGTTACGATATTATTTTTATCACAGGAAATATGTTTTTTCTGTTGCTATTGCAACTAATACAAAAAAAGTTGGTATTCCCGGAGGATATATTATTGGAAATTTTTTGAAAAATGCAGGCATGTCTGCTGATACTATTCCTTATTCACTCATGGAAAAAGAATCTATTATTGAAATTATACACAATTAGTATCTTGCAGTAGAGCGGTTTATAATGAAATCAATTCTATTAGTTGACGATGATATGACTTATATATGGCTTTTAAAATACATTTACAAAGTAACGGTTATCTTGTAAACACTGTTACAACTTTAAAAGAGGCACGAGTGAGTATTAAACACACATTACCTGCATTGATCTGTTCAGATTTTGATCTACAAGATAGAGCGGTAATGGAGTTATTAAATAAAATACATTCCAGAAATGTGCAAATACCTTTTATCATTTCGTCTTGTCACGAAAAAGAAGATTATGAACAGGAAGCGTTCTCTCACGGAGCAACACTCTGCTTAGATAAAATACAGACTTCTTTAGTGGGGAAAACATTGCTTCAATATGCTCATAAATACTGCCGGAAGACCAAATAATGCGTGGCTATGAACAAAAAAATCAAAATTTGAAAAGTATCCCGAAATTCAGGAATGTAAACTGCAACATACGCCGCTATTCACTTTCCTCGGCCTCACGATTCTGCCTTATCAGCGTCAGGTGTTCCGGGAGGGAACGGAAATATCATTGATCCATCTGGAGTTTAGCGCCCTACTCTATCTGGCGCAGCATTCCGGACGGGTATTCAGCCAGCAGCACATAATTGATCGTTCCATTTTCTTCCGTGCAGACTAGCCAGAACAGGAAAAAAAGAAATACAGCCAGCACGACCGGTAGCACCACTCTTTGAAGGAAGTTTTTTCAGGATTTCTTTTCTCTCCAT
>CASERA010000251.1 GCA_949290175.1 uncultured Ruminococcus sp. | reverse complement strand
CGCCCCCAGCTCTTTCGGATTTCCATATAAAAATCTTTTCTCAATGCTTTTTTTCTCATGTTTTCCCTACCATTCAATTTCATCAATAGATACTGGGGTTTCATTTGTTTTCATTTCCGACACTTTTCCGTTCTTAATCTTAATCAAACGGTCAGCCATAGGCGCCAGGGCAGAATTGTGGGTGATAACAATGACCGTCATTCCCTTCTCTCTGCACATATCCTGAAGAAGCTTCAAAATTGCCCGCCCTGTATTATAATCCAATGCTCCGGTCGGTTCATCACAGAGCAAAAGCTTCGGATTCTTGGCAAGTGCCCTGGCAATCGAAACTCTCTGCTGCTCTCCTCCTGAAAGCTGTGCTGGAAAATTATTCATACGATCAGTCAATCCAACCTCTTCCAACACGGTTCTTGCATCCAATGGATTTTTACAAATCTGAAGTGCCATCTCCACATTTTCCAATGCAGTCAGATTCGGAATCAGGTTATAAAATTGAAATACAAAACCAATATCATCTCTCCGGTATCCTGTCAGCTGTTTTGCATTGTATTTTGTAATATCTTCTCCGTCCACGGTAATGGTGCCCCCCGTTGCCGTGTCCATTCCGCCTAAAATATTCAAAAGCGTCGTTTTCCCTGCGCCGCTTGGACCGACAATCACCACAAATTCTCCTTTTCGAATTGAAAATTCAATTCCATCCACTGCCCGGATTTCGATTTCTCCCATATGATAAACTTTCGAAATATTTTCTAATTTTACAAATTCTTCCATATAGCTATCTTCCTCCCTGATTACCTCCGTCTCTTTTCATATCTCATAAAAAAGGCTAAAGTTGTCAATCGATATCCCATTCATCATTCTGCCATCGAATACGCGCTCTTCTCCGTCGTTCCGCCTCCAGCTTTGCCCTTCGGATTCTGCGTATCTGAAGAACTTTTAAATAAAATCCAAAGGAAGCTGCTAATAACAGAGCCAAGAATGAAATCAGGACAATCTTCCACATCCCTGATTTTTCCTTATATATAATCTGAATCTTGTGGTCTGCCTGAATATTCTCCAGCGTATAAGACTCCTTATGCTTTTCCAGATTCACGTCCTCCTTGTCTACCGTCACGCCTGCCAACTTGTATCCATCTACTTCTTTGTACCAGGCTCTAAAACTTTCTCCTCTGAGAATCGTTTGTTCGGAAGTCACTGGCTCTGCATCTCCCATAATTTTACTCACAGTAATTTGAAAATTATATGGAACCGTAGTCTTATACAGACGCATCTTTCTGGAGCCGTCATTCATTTTCACATTCACCACTGCCACAAACACTCCCGGCTCCACCTCACAAATGGATTCCGGCTCATCATTTGCCACATTCTGAAACTGAAAATCTAGTTTTTCAGTTGACAGTATTTTCCTTTGAGATATGGAGTATACATTGAGATAATCGCCTCCTGAAACCAATGTCAGCGGAAAATTCAGAATATAATCTCCTGTTACACAGAGATCTTGATAATTGCCATCCCCTTCGTATCCATTTAAATCTCCCATGTCATCTATGATTGAAAAATTTGAGTCTAAAATCTGAAAACGATATCCGCCTTCTGCATTGGTCTGAATGATATAACGGTCATTCTCTTCATCATAATCGATTCCAAGGATATTATATCCTTCTGCTACCTTGACTTTGCGCTTATATTCCAAAGTGTCTGCATCCATAATAAACAGACTTCCTTCGTTTTCCGGGTCATAGTCAGTGTAAAGACTAACTGCAATTTCATTTGTATTTGGATTATATGCCATCCCATTGGCATGTTCATAGTTTGTTCTGGCAACTCTTTTTGCCAGAGAATATTGTTCTACCTTATTTCCATCCGCATCAGTATCGTTTTTATAATATGCTTTTATAATATCGGGGGTATCGTTTCCATCTTGATAATTTTCAATACAGATAATGTAGTCTTCCGTATCACAGACCGCCTGGACCACACCAACCGGTCCTTCTAATTCATCTTCCAGAATTATCTCCCATGAGAGATTTTCAAATGCCTGCTCCGATGCTATCTGTGCATTACTGACAACGGGCAGGCTGATAAACAAAAGCAGATATCCAACAATGCCGGAAATCAATGCTTTTCTTTTCACAGTGGCAGTTCCTCCCACTTCTCTCCCGCTCCAAACGTCCGATAGAATCTGTCAGGCAGTTCCCCGCCCTGAAGCAGCACCTTCTGGTATTTCATCACAAGATCTGCAGCCAGAGGGACTGCTCCTGCATATAATTTTTTCAGTAGAAGACAATACTCCTGACAATCGGGATTCGCCGTCTCATTAACAACCAGTCCGTGAAATTCATCATACTGACGCACCAGTTTCATTGCGCCATAAAGAAATGCCCTTTTCCCTTTATTCGGTGCTTTTAAAGCCTTGTGGCACATTATCATAGAGCTCAAAGATTTTTTCACATCATCTGCCGATAAATTTTCGAAAAACGGAGCAATTACCTGTGCATTCTTCATCGTCGGATGAATATGGTCTGTTCGGGAATGTCTTGTTGGCGGTATCCTGTCCTCCGTCATCAGATACCGGTCAAACTCTGTTTCAATTTCTGAATGACTAAGTCCGCTTGTATGAATCATCTTCTCTATATACGGATGGCATTCACTGTCCAACGCAAAATGACAGATAAACCCATACATGTATGCCCTTGCTGCAGCCTTATCTTCTGCCTGTTCAATGACATCTTTTCCATGCATGAAGAATAAGTCTGCCATCTGCTTATGCAGGCCATACCCCTGGGCACTGATTGGATTTGGTATCAGCGCTTTATAATAAAACAAAATATCCGGACCATGAAGCCCGATATCAAATACTTCCCTATTTGCTTCAATTGTCTGATGCATCCTTCTTGGCAATGCGCTCAAAACATCTTTTCCAAACCGGTAATGTGTATATGTTGTCGGCATATAAAAACCCCTTTCACATTTTATTTCAATCGTTATTCTCCCCCACAATTGTAGATTTTTCTCTAAATCCATGCCTATATCTTATCATAAATTTCTGAATTTGTACCCACTCATATTTAAACTTTTGCGTTCCATGACATTACGACATAAAAAAAGGGGAAATGCTCGAATCAAACATTTCCCACATTTTCTGTCAATGGACCTGGCGGGAATCGAACCCGCGTCCAAAAACCTATCCCATGTACTTCTACTATCATAGTCAGTTCTTTTTCTTTCCCTCCACTGCACGAAAACTAACATCCTTGCAGTTTCAGTAGCTTCATAATACGCCTGACGGCTCAAAGCTTTGCCGCCATCGTTTCTCACATCGTTGATGCCAGATTCTTAAAGTGTGAGTGCTCTAAGGCTGACAAGCAGCAATTAGGCTGCTAACGCGTAATTATCGTCTGCGTTTATTTTTAAGTTTGCGATTTAACGCATCTGCCTGCGGATAGCTTCTCCATCTTCAAGATCCCTGTCGAAACCAGTACAAGCCCTTGTGTATAGAGTACGGTATTCTGCCGTACTACTTATAATATAGGAGATTCTCAAAAAAAGTCAAGGGGTTGCTGCAGATATACATAGAAAATTTTTTCCAAATATCCCAACTTCCTTTTTTAATGTTTTTATTTCACACCAATGCAAAATAAAGAATATACATGATAAATCAAATATGTCCCGTCTTCCGCCTGTTTCATCCAGAATTTCTGCTGATTGTTATGCAAATCCTCCCATACTTTCAGATGATTCTTCCCGGAACCATCTTTTCCATTATTCTCCACGGACAAATATTTACCAGGTGCTGTCTTTGGCTCGAACAGAATATAATCCGTCTCGCCGTGGCTTTTACGGACAATCTTAAACTTCTGTGCGTCTGTCTCATTTTTCTCGTACCACTGCAGAAGAGTTCCGTTGCTTCCATCTCCGTTTGTAACATCCAAATACAATCCCGTCTGTTTATTCTGCATGTATATATATCCATCATTCGTATCTTCAGTATAAATTCTTACATCGTCACCAAAACTATCTTTCAGTACGCATTCTTCTGACCTTTGTTTCATTTCCGTCCCTGCATATTTATCCCATGCAGCGGCATCTCCATAAAATACATTCAAATCCAGATTCCCGCTCCATCCTGACAACTGTCCCGAAGATGTATACTGATAAATTGCTGCACCAGACCATGCTCCTGTACCACCGATTATAGGTGCATCTGGATTATACCCCATAGTTTGATATCCTGCATAATATCCTGCATTCCAAAGACCGTAATCTCCGTTTGCAACAGAAGACCAGTCATATCCATTCACAACACTGTTTGGCATGTAAATAAGCGGCTTTACTCCGGTAAGCTCATACACTCTGTCTAGCCATTGCTTTGCCCATGATACTCCTCTGTTTACAGCATCCGCTTCCCAATCCAGTGCAAAAATTGCTTTTCCAATATACCCTTTGACATGACTCACAAAAAATTCTGCTTCTGTATTGACATCTTCGCCAGATGCAAAGTGATAAGCACCTAATTTTTTCCCTAAAGATTCCCCTTGGCTGAAATGTCCGTGACAGTATGGATTTATATAAGAAGTCCCTTCTGTCGCTTTTATAATTACAAACTCACAGGGTACCTTTGATAAGTCCAGCTCTTTCTGATAACTTGAAATGTCAATTCCGTTCATCTTCATATCTATTCCTCCACCTGTGCCTTTTTAGTCCTACTCCAATAATGTACAATACCACCGCCACTACAATCAGTCCTGGTCTTATATAATTCATATTCTCTCCCCAAGTAATATCATGTGTTAATTTATGTATATGTATTCCCATATTTTTTGTGTATTTACTTTCTCTTTTTCACAATAAAATCTTTCATATAAAAAGAAAAAACACCCATCATATCGATAAGTGTTTCCCCTTTATCTATTGCTCTGTCAGTTTACCCGCTCTCCCGTTTTCATCACTTCCCGAATGTCCGGATTAAAACAGCCCTTTCAATGCAGGGTAGTATTTTTTGAATTTCTTATATTGTTCCTCATACTTATCCACAATTTCGGGGTCTGGCTCCACAGTTTCCACCACATGAACGAACTTATCTACAGCAGTTTCCACATTTTCATATTCTCCGCACCCAACCGCTGCCAAAATTGCAGCACCATAGCCTGGTCCTTCTTCACTTTCAATCACATCCACTTTCAGATTCATTACATTTGCAATAATTTTTTTCCAGAGCGGACTCCTTGCACCCCCACCACAAATTTTAGTACGCTCAATCTGAATCCCCAGACTTCTCGCTACTTCCAGAGAATCACGAAGCCCGAATGCCACGCCTTCCAAAACTGCCTGCGTCATCTCTTCTCTTGTGGTATCCATCGTCATGCCAATGAATGCAGCCCTCGCGGATGGGTCATTGTGCGGAGAGCGTTCTCCCATCAAATAGGGAAGATAAAATACCTGATTTTCTCCAAGTTTTGCGATTTCCTCTTGTTCTTTCTGATATTCCTTGGTTTTCAGAATCTCATCCATCCACCATTTGTTGCAGGATGCCGCACTGAGCATGCATCCCATCAGATGATAATACCCGTCCGCATGGTCAAAAGAATGCAGTGCATTGTTCCCATCTACACTAAAGTTCCTGCTGGAAATAAAAATAGTTCCGGAAGTTCCAAGAGAAATGTTACATCTTCCGTCTCCCACAGTACCTGTTCCCACTGCGGCAGCTGCATTGTCTCCTGCACCTGCAATAATTTTTACATCCTGGCTCAATCCCAGTTCTTCAGCCATCTCTTCAGTCAGCGTTCCCACAACTTCATAACTTTCATACAACTTTGGAAGCTGTGTTTCCGTAACACCACATATCTCCATCATCTCTTTTGACCAGCATTTATGCTTTACATCCAGAAGCAGCATTCCGGATGCATCCGAATAATCTGTACAGAACACTCCTGACAGTTTATATGCCAGATAATCCTTTGGAAGCATGATTTTATGAATTCTTGCAAATAAATCCGGCTCATGCTCTTTCATCCATAGAATTTTAGGTGCTGTGAATCCGGCAAATGCGATATTCGCCGTATATTCCGACAGCTGTTTCTTCCCAATCACTTCATTGAGATACTCTGTTTCTTTCACAGTACGTCCGTCATTCCAGAGAATTGCAGGACGGAGTACCTCATCCTGCTCATCCAGCACAACAAGACCGTGCATCTGTCCCCCGAAACTGATTCCCTTTACCTGACTGCCGTCAAAATCCTTCACCAATTCCTTGATTCCCGCGATACTTTGCGTCAGCCAATCCTGTGGTTCCTGCTCTGACCATCCCGGATTCGGAAAATACAGAGGATATTCTTTTGATACAATATTATGAATTTTTCCGGATTCATCCATCAACAGAAGTTTTACTGCCGATGTTCCCAAATCCACGCCTATATACAGCATATCCTTTCTCCTTTAATGCAGAATTAGTTCCATGGATTCTCTGTCGGATAACGTACCCCTTTCGGCTGATTATATCCGATTTCTCCTACATCTACCCCAATATATTTGAACACTTCATACAAGGCTTTCCCCCATTTTCCGAATGCAACTGCTCCGTGATGCGGATAATTTCCTTCAATCAGCACATGACGATAGAATCTGCCCATCTCTGGAATTGCAAATATTCCAATAGAGCCAAAAGATCTTGTTGCAACCGGAAGTACTTCTCCCTGTGCAATATATGCTCTCAACTTACAGTCTGCCGTGCTCTGAAGTCTGAAGAATGTAATATCTCCCGGAATGATATCCCCCTCCAAAGTTCCTTGTGTTACTTCCTCTGGAAGAGTCCTTGCCATAATCATCTGGTATTTCATTTCACAGAAGGAAAGTTTAGAAGATGCCGTATTTCCACAGTGGAATCCCATAAACGTATCTTTTTGAGTATATTGGAATTTTCCTTCGATATCTTCGTGATACATATCGTTTGGTACTGTATTGTTAATATCCAGCAATGTCACTGTATCTTCACTGACTACGGTTCCAATAAATTCACTCAGTGCCCCGTAAATATCCACTTCACAAGATACCGGAATTCCCTGCGCTGTCAGACGGCTGTTTACATAACAAGGTACGAATCCAAACTGTGTCTGAAACGCCGGCCAGCATTTTCCTGCAATTGCCACATATTTTCTATATCCTCTATGTTCTTCTATCCAGTCCTTCAACGTCAGCTCATACTGCGCCAGCTTGGAAAGAATTTCCGGCTTCTTATTTCCTGCCCCTAATTCCGCTTCCATCTCTTTTACTATTGTCGGTATTCTCTCATCTCCATCATGTCTGTGGAACGCCTCAAATAAATCCAGCTCGGAATTTTCTTCAATTTCAACACCTAAATTATACAGTTGTTTAATTGGTGCATTGCATGCAAGGAAGTTCAGCGGACGAGGTCCAAAACTAATGATTTTCAAACTGTTCAGACCAATAACTGCTCTTGCGATTGGACGAAACTCTGCAATCATATCTGCACATTCTTCCGCATTTCCTACCGGATATTCCGGGATATATGCTTTAATATTTCTCAATTTCAGATTATAACTTGCATTAAGCATACCACAGTAAGCATCTCCGCGTCCCTGTACAAGATTATTACCGGATTCTTCTGCTGCTGCAATAAACATCTTTGGTCCGTCAAAATGTTTTGCAAGCAGTGTTTCTGCAATTTCTGGTCCAAAGTTTCCAAGATATACAACCAGTGCATTACAGCCTTCCTTTTTGATATCTTCCAGTGCCTGTACCATATGGATTTCACTTTCCACGATACAGATTGGACATTCGTAGATATCCGCATCCCCATATTTCTCTTTGTAAGCCTTCATCAGGTTCTCCCGTCTTGTTACGGACAGACTCTCCGGAAAACAATCTCTGCTGACTGCTACAACTCCAATTTTCAGTTCTGGCATATTATTCATGTTTCTAATCTCCTTTTCTATGTTATTTTTTATGAGATACTTTTAAATATTTTTTTATTCAACTGTAATATTTTTCCCTTTCAGACCGATAAACGCACCTTCGATTCCTGATTCTTCATGAGCAATCAGCCATTTATTGGCTGCCGTCAAAAGTTTCTCTTCTCCACTTTTCTCCGGTGTAAAAGTCAGTGCCTCATTTGTCCCCTTCGGAAGCACAATAACACAACGGAATCCGCCCTCTGCTGCATTGCACGGCGCATAATGCAGTGTGGTTGCATACAGCTCCACCGCGGTGCCTGCCGGAACAAAATAGGCTTCAATCAGAGCAGTATCGTATGTATTATCTTCCTGAATATCCTGCTGCTTTCCAAGCAGCAGCACCAAATCTGTTGCGGCAATATCAATCTCCGAAGAGCGATGATACTCGACAGCATTAAGTTTCGTGTTATTTCCATTACAGTATCCTATCTGAATTGGAAGACCACCGAACCCCTGTTTCTTCACTTCTTCTGCTTCTGCCAGCACTTCCAAAGCCTCTAAAGACGGTACATAAATCACCTCTTCGGTAAGAGGCGTATGCTCCATCTCTTTTAGAATCTTTGAAACCGGAAGCCCGCTCATCACCCTGCCATATTTTGCAAATGAGCGGTCTGTGACTTTTTTGATTTCCATAAAAAAAGACCTCCTTAGAAAATTTCTCTGCATTTCCTATTGAGGTCATTTTATCAAGTTTTTATCTGTCTATCGACCGATTAATTATCTAATTCATGTCAATTTCTTGTCTTTTTCTGTTTTTTCCGTTCTCCTTCTCTTCTCCTGTTCCCGGTAAGTACTCGGCAGTATCCCGTATCTTTTTCGAAATGCTCTCGCCAATGCCTTACTGTTTGGGAATCCGTGCCTCAATGCAATTTCACTGAGGGTTGTATCACTGTTTTTCAACTCCTGCCATGCATACCGCAGCCTGATATCCTGAAGATAAGATTTAAAAGTAATTCCTGCATATTTCTGAAACATTCTGGAAAGATATGTTGGAGAATACCCGAAAATTTTTGCCAGTTCTTCCAAACTTAAATCAGAATCATAATTCTCTTTAATATAGGAAGTAATACCAGACAAACGATTTAAGTTCTTGTTTCTTTGAAGCTGTTCCTCCGTCACGTCAGTTTTCTGATATTCTGATATAAGCAGATGCATAATTAAGTAAAACAGTCCTTTTACCTGCATATCGTATCCACACTCTTTTTCTTGATACACCTCATACATTTCCTGAATCAGCCCCATCAGTTTTTCATCCCGTTCCCTCGGGTTATGCGTAAACCAAATAAACTGCTCACCTGTAAAATAATTTTCAAACAACCGAATAGGAATCTGAAGAACTACCGTCTGATTGCACTTTGGAGCGTGTACAGAATGTACCTCATTTGAGTTTACAATCATGAACTCACCTTTTGATAAGGGATAGGATTCTTCTCCAATATAAAACGAAAGTTCCCCTTCACAGACGGCAAAAATCTCCACTGAACGGTGCCAGTGTTTTTCTCTTTCATAATTTCCATCTTTTCCTTCAAAAATAAATAATTTGAAAGGAAGGTCTTCATTTGGTACGATTAATTCATGATTAAACTGCATAGCATCTCCTCTGCCAATGGCTTACCTGTCACAGATTCCGTAATTTGAATTCTCTTTGTGCTTCTCTTTTCTGATCTTTCTTCGCAATATCATCGCGCTTGTCATACAGTTTCTTACCTTTTGCAAGTCCAATTTCTACCTTTACCAAACTTCCGCTGAAATACACCTTCAATGGTACCACTGTATTTCCCTTCTCTTTCATTTTTCCCAAAATCTTCTCTATTTCCTTCTTATGAAGCAGAAGTTTACGGACTCTTAATGGATCTTTGTTGAAAATATTTCCCTTTTCATACGGTGAAATATGCATTCCGTAAATAAACATTTCTCCATTTTCAATCCGGATAAATGCCTCTTTAACACTGCACTGCCCCATCCGGAGAGATTTCACCTCTGTTCCATGGAGTACGATTCCTGCCTCATATTTTTCCAGGATAAAATAATCATGATATGCTTTTTTATTGTTCGCAATCAATTTACCTTCTGTCTTCGCCATTCCATTTTCCTCTCTTAGAAATCATCATCATATTCCTGAGCGTCATCACAGAATTCAAAATCTATCGTTCGCTGCAGGCGGTCCGTTCCAATTACACGCACACGTACAACCTGTCCTAGTTTGTATACATTTCTCGTATGCTCTCCAATCAGCTCATACTGCTCTTCCCAATATTCGTAATGGTCATCTCTCATACTAGTTACATGGACAAGCCCTTCTATCGTATTGGGTAATTCTACATAGGCACCCCATTTCGTAATGCCCGAAATCACACCTTCAAATTCTTCTCCAATGCGCTCCTGCATATATTCTACTTTTTTCAGTTTCACGGTTTCACGTTCCGCTTCCTCAGCACGACGCTCCATCATACTGGACTGCATCGCCACCTCCGGCAGAATTTTCTCATAATGTTCAATTCTGTCCCCATTCAGCCGTCCACGGATACTTTCTTTGATAATGCGGTGAATCTGCAAGTCCGGATACCGGCGGATCGGCGATGTAAAATGTGTATAATACTTTGCAGCCAGACCAAAGTGACCTGTATTCTCCGGCGCATACTTCGCCTGTTTCATCGAGCGCAGTGCCAAACGGCTGATTAAAGCTTCTTCCGGAGTTCCCTCTGCTTTTGCCAGCAGCTTCTGCACTTCTTTTGGACGAACTTCATTTCCCACATGGATATGATATCCGAAGTTATTGATAAACGTACTAAGCTTTTTAATCTTATCTTCATCAGGTGCTTCATGCGTCCGATACAAAAACGGCAGCTCCCGCCAGAAATATTCCTCAGCCACAGTTTCATTCGCCAGAAGCATGAAATCCTCTATCATCTTTGTGGCAGTATTACGCTCATAAGGTTTTAGCTCAACCGGTTTTCCTGCTTCATCGAGAATCATCTTTGTTTCCGGGAAATCAAAATCAATAGAACCCCTCTGTTTCCTTCTGTTTCTTAAAATTTTTGACACCTCTGCCATTTTCTCAAACATCGGAACCAGTTCTCTATATTTTTCACACTCTGACTCGTCACGCTCCTCCAGAATCTTAGCCACGCTTGTATAAGACATCCTTCGGTCTACCCGAATCACAGTTTCAGCAATCACATGGTCAATGACTTCTCCCTTTGGGCTGACCGTCATAATACAGCTGAGTGCCAACCGGTTCTCTCCTTCATTCAAGGAGCAGATTCCATTTGATAATTTATGTGGAAGCATCGGAATCACCCGGTCCGCCAGATAGACACTGGTTCCACGTTTTAATGCCTCTCTGTCCAATGCACTTCTTTCCTGAACATAATTCGTCACATCAGCAATATGAACGCCCAGCTGATATCCCCGTTCTGTTTCCGTTAAGGAAACCGCATCATCCAGGTCCTTCGCATCTTCTCCGTCAATGGTCACCATCTGCCAGTCCCGAATATCCATGCGTCCTTCCATATCCGCTTCACTGACTTCTTTTCCAACACGCTCTGCCTGATTCAGCACCTTTTCTGAAAATTCTACCGGAAGATCATACCCTTTCACAATGGACATGATATCCGTTCCCGGGTCATTGATATGTCCGATGATTTCAATAATCTTACCCTCGGGTTTCATATTTTCGCCGCCGTATGAAGTCAACTCTACTACAACCTTATGCCCTGTCATGGCACCCTTTTCTTTTCCTGCGGGAATATAGATATCTTTCAGCATCCTCTGATTGTCCGGTCTGACAAATCCAAAATTTTTGCTTTTCTCGTAAAGACCGATTACTTTCGTTGTTCCATGCGAAAGAATACGTACAATCTTTCCTTCTCTGCGTCTTCCCTCCGGGGCTTTTGTAATGATAAACTCCACTTCATCTCCCTGGAAAGCGCCGTTAATATTTTCCTCTGAAATGAACACATCCTCTTCTTCGCCTTCTCTAAGTATAAAACCAAACCCCCGGACATTCGCCTGAAAAGTTCCTGTCAGACGCTGAGCCTGTCCCTTGACATATTTTCCTTTTTTCGAAACATAAATCTTTCCTTCTTCTTCCAGAGCATTCAAAACCTCCTTCAATTCATCCCTCTGTTCCTTTGGAATCTGAAGCAAAATTGCAATTTCTTTCAGTTTCATAGGGACATATAAATCATCGCACATAAAGTCATAAATGACCTTCTTTCTTTTCTCAAATGTATTACTCATACTCTCACCCTCTTTCACCGACATTACGGATAAAATAAGACAAAAAAACACTCTATTTTCGTATAGAGTGTTCCATCGCTTTATCTTAGTTAAATATTCCCAGATTCAATACCAGTGCCAATACCATGAATAAAATCGCTAAAAACTTAGTTGATTTTACAAGAGCGCCTTCCATAGAGCGACCTTTATTCTGACCCCAGTATGTATCAGCTGCACCGCTGATTGTTCCAAGTCCTGCGGACTTTCCTTCCTGAAGAAGAATAATTGCTGATAAGGCAATACAATCTATTACAAAAATAATCGTCAATACAATTTTTAAGATATCCATACATTCACACCTCCTGAGGATAAACCATTGATATTCTATCATAGTTATCGGAAATCCGCAATAGATTTTCAAATGGTTTTTCAATTGGTTTTTCAATTAAGGATACAGCAGGCAAAACTTTTTCTGTATCCTCAATTGAATGTGCTTCTTTCTGTCAATGCTTTGTTATCTTCCTATCTGTTCTTCTATCCGAAGCAGTT
>CASERA010000250.1 GCA_949290175.1 uncultured Ruminococcus sp. | reverse complement strand
CCTTAAGTAGATTTTGGTTATTTACCTTGTCTACTTAAGGGGAATCATATCAAAATTCTTATACGCGGAGCCGCTCCTTTTTGCATATGGACATGGGTGATGTTCTCTGCTATTCAGACATATTGCCGATTCTGCCAAAAAAACTGATTAAGTAGAGTCCGCACAAACCCACAAGAGTATAAATGATTCGGGAAAGCCAACTTAAATTTCCAAAGAGAAAGGCAACCAAATCGAATCGGAAAACTCCAACTAAAAGCCAGTTGACTGCACCGATTATGACAATCACCAAGGCAGTATTATCAAGCCACTTCATGTTATTTCCTCCTTTTCATGACGATAGTTCTATTATTACCACAAAAACTGGAAATATGCATATAAAAATGTTATAATTAGCAAGTTATAATCACAATACTTTTCAGGAGGTATAAAATTTGGCAAAAAAACAAAAGAAGAATTCCATCAGTATCAAAAGATATAAAAACAAACGAGAACTGAATATCGGAATTTTTATTTTTGCATTGGTATTTATATATTTAGTTGTTGCAGTTATAATGTATGCAACAAACAAACGAATTTCTGTTTATGAAGTCAGAGCGGGCAGTATTGTGCGGGATACTTCTTATACAGGATTGATTTTACGAGAAGAAACAATTGTAAATGCAGACAGCAGCGGCTATATTAACTATTTTCAGAGCGGTCAGAATAAAGTAAAATCAGGCGCCAATATTTGTGCTGTTTCCACACAGAAACTGGAGTATCCAACTACAGAAGTCTCAGATGATGGAGATGGATTAAGTCCAGAAGAGCAGGGAGCAATTGTTCTGAAAACACAAAATTTTAATGAAAACTTCAATCCTCAAAAATTTTCTTCTGTATATAGTTTAAAAAATGAAGTCAGCAGTATTCTACAAGATGCATCTAATCAGACAAGAACAGAGCAGCTGGATGCTCTGATTGCACAAAGTGGTGATAATATTCAAGTTTATTCCGCTGCAAGAGACGGAATCATTGTTCTGACTTTTGACGGAGAAGAAGGCTTGACAAAAGAGAATTTTACAGAGGAGGATTTTGACCGCAGCAATTATCAAAGCACGATGATGGAAGATAATATGGAAATTCAAGCAGGGAATCCAGCATATAAGTTGGTTACCAGTGAAAATTGGTCTGTGGTGATTCCGTTGGAAGACGATATGGCAAAAGAGCTGGCAGATACGCAGAATATAAAGACAAAGCTGGATCAGAACAGCGATACAATGTGGGCAGACTTTTCTATTTTGAAAAAAGATGGGAAATTTTATGGCTGCCTGGAATTTAATAATTCCATGATTCGTTATGCAAATGAACGCTATGTAAGGGTAGAACTCATATTAGAAGATCAAAGTGGTTTAAAAATTCCCAAGAGTTCCGTAGTAGAAAAGGAATGTTATATCATTCCTCAGGATTATTTGACAACAGGTGCTAACAGTTCTAATACAGGTGTGATGGTACAAAATGGAACTTCCGCCCAATTTCAAGAAGTCAATCTTTATAATGTTACTCAAGAGGGGAATGCATATATCGCATCAGAAGAGTTTACCGATGGAACAATCCTTATAAAACCAGAATCAACAGAGACGATGAGTCTGACACAAAAAGAAAATTTGACAGGTGTATTCAATATCAATAAAGGGTATGCCATCTTTAATTCCGTAGAAATCCTATGTGAAAGTGATGAATACTACATTATAAGAGAGGGCAGTACCTATGGACCATCCAATTATGACCATATTGTTCAGGATGGCAGTACGGTTCAAGAAAATGAAGTAGTATTTCAATAAAAAGAAAGTGATAAGAGGTGGTTAAAATGCTGAAAGAACAACTGGAAGATGTGGAAAGAAGAATTCAAGCGGCTTGTGACCGCTCAGGCAGAAATCGAGAAGAAGTAACGCTTATTGCAGTCAGCAAAACCAAGCCGGCAGAGATGATTCATGAAGCTTACCAACTTGGTATACATGTATACGGCGAAAATAAAGTTCAAGAATTAGCTGAAAAATATGAGGTCTTACCAAAAGATATTCAATGGCATATGATAGGACATCTTCAGACGAATAAAGTAAAATATATTGTAGATAAAACAGCGTTGATTCATTCTGTAGATTCTCTGAAGCTGGCAGAAACAATTGAAAAAGAAGCTGCCAAGAGAGATTGTATTGCAAATATTCTGATAGAAGTGAATGTAGCAGAAGAGGAAACTAAATTTGGGCTGAAAATTGATGAAGTAATTCCATTTATTCAAAAAGTTGCAAAATTACCTCATGTTCGTATACAGGGGCTGATGACGATTGCTCCCTATGTAGAAAATCCCGAAGAAAATCGTTCCATTTTTGCAAATTTACATAAATTATCTGTTGACATTATGAATAAAAACATTGATAATGTTAATGTGAGCGTACTTTCGATGGGGATGACTAATGACTATGAAGTTGCAATCGAAGAAGGTGCTACGATGGTAAGAATCGGCACAGGAATCTTCGGTGCCAGAAATTATAATATTTAATTTCTGAGAAAAGTAAGCTTTCAAATAAAAATTATGCAGTATCAGTATGCATAAGATAGGAGTGTAAACATGGGTGTGTTTGACAAATTCTTAGATATCATGAAATTAAGTGACGAATATGATGATGATGATTTCTACGATGATGATTTTGATGATGATGATTTTGAGGACAAACCACATCGTTCCATCTTTGGTAAAAAAAGCAAGAATGATGGTTACGATGATTTTGATATGCAAGAAGATAAGCATCTGGCACCGACAGCAAGCAGCAAGGTAACGCCTATGCGCCAGCCTGCATCCAGAAGAGGAGCCAACATGGAGGTCTGTGTTGTAAAACCTACGTCTGTTGATGATTCCCGCGAGATTACCGAAACTCTTCTTGCAGGACGCACTGTAATTTTGAATCTGGAAGGAATGGATTTGGAAATTGCACAGCGTATTATTGACTTTATTTCGGGGGCTACATTTGCAATTAGCGGAAATCTCCAGAAGATTTCGAACTATATTTTTCTTGTAACACCAACAAATGTAGATATTTCCGGTGATTTACAGGATCTTCTGGGTGGATCTATGGAAACTCCGACTGTAAGAAGCAGGTATTAGGATTGTGATATGCAGAAAGAAGAACAGCATCTTGAAAAGCGATTGTCAGAGTTATCACATTTGGCATATAGCCGTGATATCGTGACATACTCGGATTTTTTAAATTTGAATGAACTGAACATATTACATACCATGCCGAAAGACAAGCTCTATACGGAGTACACGACTTTCGGCGGATATGCCTTAGCAGAGCGTCAGATGGCGGCATTTCACCCTGATGCTCTTTCTTTGCGTGGTGAAACATGGTATGAGGAGGATCCGGTCAATTATCCATTTTCCATTCTCAAGATACTTCCGCAGCATGAAAAATATGCGGAAGAACTAACCCATAGAGACTATTTGGGTGCTATTCTAAATCTGGGCATTGATCGTTCAAAACTAGGTGATATTCTGACAGAAGGAAAACAGGCAATTATTTTTGTACATTCTGCACTGATGGCCTTTCTGAAAGAAGAATTGACAAGAGTCAAACATACTCAGGTATTTCTCGAAGAAATCGGTTTTGACGATTTTCAGTATACTCCGCGTTATCAGGAGATAAAAGGAACTGTTGCGTCTGTACGTCTTGACAGTCTTCTTTCGCTTGCATTTTCATCCTCCCGCTCTAAACTTTCGGGCTTGATTGAAGGAGCCAAAGTTTATGTGAATGGTCGGTTAATTACAACAAATAGTTATCAGGTAAAAGAGGATGATGTAATTTCCGTACGCGGATATGGAAAATTTCAATATAAAGGAAGGCTTTCTAAAACAAAGAAAGGTCGGATATATGTCTCCGTTTACAAATATATTTAAAACAGCAAGGGGAATATAAATATGGAGAAACAGCAAAATAAATTGACAATAAGCTATCTGACAGCAGCACTTTTATGCATCTTGGCAGTTGCTGTGGATCAGTTGACAAAATGGCTGGCAGTCGTACATTTAAAAGGTCAGGAGCCATTTGTTCTAATCCCGGGAGTATTTCAATTTCATTACCTGGAAAATAGGGGAGCAGCGTTTGGTATTATGCAAAACAAACAGTATCTGTTTGCCATAGGTGCAGTTTTAATTTTAGGGGTTGTTGCAATAATTTACGGAAAAATCCCACCTCAGAAAAAATATATTCCACTGAAAATTTGTGCAATCCTGCTTTGTGCCGGAGCAATGGGAAATCTGATTGATCGGATACATCTGAATTATGTGATTGATTTCTGTTATTTTAATCTGATTGATTTTCCAATTTTTAATGTAGCAGACTGTTATGTGGTAATTTCATGTATTTTATTTGCGTATTTAATCCTTTTCCATTATAAAGAAAATGAACTTCACTGGTTCAGTTTTAAGAAAGGCAGTGAGCAGTAATGGAAGAATTGTATTTTACAGCTGAAAATGCAGGAAATGAACGTATTGATAAATTTCTTTCTCTATGTATGGAAGATAAATCCAGATCTTATATTCAGAAACTGATAAAAGACGGATTGGTTCAGGTCAATGGAAAAATCGTAAAGCCCAATTACAAGTTGAATAGTTTGGATAAGGTAAATGTACGGATACCTGAACTGGAAATTCCTGATATTCTTCCGGAAAATATTCCACTTAACATTCTATATGAAGATGAAGATATTCTAGTTGTAAACAAGCCAAAAGGAATGGTTGTACATCCTGACCCAGGTCATTATACAGGTACTTTGGTGAATGCTTTGATGTATCACTGCAGAGATAATCTGTCCGGTATCAATGGAGTTTCCCGTCCGGGCATCGTACACAGAATTGATATGGACACAACCGGTTCGCTCTTGGTATGTAAAAACGATAAGGCGCATCAAATACTGGCAGAACAATTGAAAGAGCACTCTATTACCAGAAGATATGAAGCCATTGTACATGGTAATTTTAAAGAAGATATCGGTAAGGTAAATGCACCGATAGGACGCCATCCGATAGAGCGCAAAAAGATGAGTATAAATGCACCTCATGGCCGGGAAGCAATTACCCATTATCGTGTACTGGAGCGCTTTGGAAATTTTACTCACATTGAATGCCAACTGGAAACCGGGCGGACACATCAGATTCGAGTACACATGTCCAGTATTGGACATCCCATTCTTGGAGATGCCGTATATGGCCCTGCAAAATCCCCTTTTCAATTACAGGGACAAACATTACATGCCCGGATTCTGGGATTTGTACATCCTTCCACAGAGAATTATATGGAATTTGATGCTCCGCTTCCCGAATATTTTCTGAGATTGTTAGACAAATTGAGAAAATAAGTACACTTGTACTTAGTGCATAATAAATCTCTCTTTTTTAGTTGTTATTCAGTGCATATTGATGTATAATACAACTATGAAAACCAGTAAATTTACGACAGCTGAAAAGGAGAGTGGATCAGTATGAGGACAAATACAATTATTACAATAGGCAGACAGTTTGGAAGTGCCGGAAGAGAAATCGGATATAAAGTTGCTGATTATTTCGGCATCAAACTTTACGACAAGGAAATGCTGGCCAGAGCTGCAAAGGAAAGTGGAATCTGTGAGGAAATTTTTGAGACTCATGATGAAAAGCCCACCAGCAGTTTTCTCTATTCACTGGTTATGGACACTTATTCTATGGGATATTCGGGAGGTACCTATTCAGACATGCCAATTAATCACAAAGTTTTTTTGGCACAGTTTGATGCGATTAAGAAGATTGCTGACGAGGGACCGTGTATTCTCGTAGGCCGCTGTGCAGATTATGCACTGGAATCTTATAGCAATGTCGTGAATGTATTTATTCATGCTGATTTAGATGCACGAATTCGCAGAATTGCAAGAATTTATAATTTGACAGATGCCAAAGCGAAAGACATGATTATTAAAACAGATAAAAAACGTGCAAGTTACTACAACTATTACACAAATAAGAAGTGGTCTGATTCTGAAAGTTATGAGTTATGTCTCTCCAGTTCTGAATTGGGAATAGATGGGACTGCCAAAGCGATTGAGCAGTATGTCATGATGAAAGAGCAGATTACGAAAGCGGAAAAAATTTTATAGAATAAGACATTTAGCCTCGTATCGCATGAAAAATGTTTCTTCTGTGATACGGGGTTTTAATCTGAAAATTTATCGAACAGTAGGGTTAAGATTAAGATAGATACGTTGATTATAGAAGGGAGTGATGCGGCACATGCATATTGCGGACAAAATACCGGTAATAAAAAAGAAGTGTGAATCTATCAAAAATAAATTTATAAGTGCATTACCAGCAATTCTGTTTTTTCTGTTTCTGTTCTATGCAGTCATTTTTTTATTTGGAATTCAGCATATAATCATCGTTACGCTGATTACAATATTATTTCAGATTAATTCTACAAAGCGGCAGTCGATATATGATCTTCTTCGTTTAAGTGCCTTGCAGTTTGTTATGGCTTTGCTTGCATTTTTGGCTACACTGAATCTTTCGCTTTGTGTCATTTTGAATTTGTTGGTTCCATTTTGGTTGATTTTTTCCAAGACTTCCCAATTTAATCAACTGGGATATTTTTCAGGTTTGATGACTTTTACCTTTTTTCAGCTGACTCCAGTAGGATGGGGCGGAATTTTATCTCAAATAGAAGCCCTGGTATTTGGACTGATGTTTTTCATTGTGGTAACACTTCTATATACAAGAAGACTAAATCAGAATACAGGTTTCAAAACAGAACAAAGGGGAATGCAGCTGCTGGGAACAGTTATTGAACAGAAAATAAATGAAACCATAGACAAAGAAAGCCTGGAGGCTTTATTTCAAATCCAGCAGGCATTATACAAAGATGCATATCAAAAGCGGGGGAAGAAGCATATTGTTACTGCAGATGGGAAACGCCGATATATGTTTGCCCTCATGTTTCAGCGGGCAATTTATTTTGTGTCAAGTCCTATAAAAATAACAAAAGGATTGGAAGACTCCGCGGAAAGCAAAGAGTTTCTACTTCAGGTCGCAGAGTATATGAAAAAAGCCGGAACGATTGATTTCTGGAATGAGGACACCAATGAGCTTGAAGTTGAAGGCAAACGCCTGCTTCAAATAGCAGAAACACATTCTGAAAATGAATATCAATCTATTTACAATTTTCTGAGTATGTTTTTATTGATTTTAGAGCAAATGGATCAGGAAGAACAACAGCTTATGGATGAGAGCTGGAAGATTCCTTTTCGTCAGAAAATAATTGAAAGATTCAGCCATCGCATGAAACCGGATGCATTTGAACTGCGATTTGCATTGCGAATGAGCGTTGTTCTTATTATAGGAATGTCTTATAACATTCTAGTGAAAGCGAATCATGGATACTGGCTGGTAATGAATGCATTTCTGCTGCTTAGACCCATGTACGAAGACAGTAAATACCGAATGAAAACAAGATTTATCGGAACAACTATCGGATGTTTGCTATTTACATTGCTTTTGCCACTCTGTCAGGGAACGCTGCAGCATTTTTTACTGGCAAGTGTCATGGCTGCATTTATCTATACATCCACTCCGGGAACTTCAGTTCAAGCATTGTTCGTTACATGTTTTTCACTCCTAATGACAACAATGGCTATGGGAGAGACAATGGCACTGAAACTTCGTATGATTTATGTGATAGCTGCCGTATTGCTGGTACTAGTTGTAAATCGTTTCTTTTTCCCAACCAGTCTGGGAACTCAGTTCCGTTACAATTGCCAAATGATATTTCACATGCATCATATGTATCTTAGACTTTTAGAAAATGCACTTGTATCTCAATTAAATTACTGGCGCATCTGTAATGCCCAGATTCAATACCATATGGTCCATGATCAACTTCAGCAATATTTGAATTCTATGCCAAAAGAACAACTGAATGCTGAAAAAGATGACTATGAAGAATTATTGGCTGTCTCCTGGAGAATGGTTGCCGAGATAGATCAAATGCTCTTTCTGGTGAATCGTAAGAGAAGAGAAGTACAAGCAGTACAGTATATAAAAGAATACATATATTACACAGACTATGTACTGAATCAGATTCAGGAAATGCTTCATCTGAAAAAAGAGAAAAAGATAAAGGATATTCAGGGAATGACTTATAGACGAGTCATCGAAGAAGAACCTCAACTATCTGTACTGATGGTACGATATGCAAAGAATATTTCTAAATTGTACGCTTTGGTATGCAGAAAGTATGAACAAGAATAAAATCATATCATAAAATAATGAGTATAAATCTCAAAGAGAAGAGTAGTAGAAGGATAGCTGGGATAGCTGGGATAGCTGTGCAATATGCAGCAACAGCTATCCTTTTTATTTTACAGCTAATCTAATATGAAGTCACGATTTAATCTTCACGTAATTTTACAGCTTTTGCCGCCTGCCGGCGTCTGTCATCATCAATTGCTGCATAATGCTTCTTTGTCGTATTTACGTCTTTGTGACCTAAAACATCGGCTACAAGATAGATATCGCCGGTTTCCTTGTATAAGGATGTTCCATATGTACTTCTAAGCTTATGTGGTGTAATTTTCTTGTTTGGCGTTACCTGGCGGGCATACTTTTTTACCATATTCTCTACGGCCTGCACACCGATTCTGCGCCTTTGAGTGGAAAGGAAGAGTGCATTTTCATGTCCCGGCAAAGGAGTAACCGCTTTTCGGGTCGCATACAGATACATTTTTAAGGCATTTTCAACCTCATCACCAAAATAAATAACCATTTCATTTCCACCTTTTCGGGTCACCTTAATGCCATTATTTTTAAAATCAACATCCTGGATGTCCAGGCCTACACATTCTGAAACACGAATTCCAGTTCCCAAAAGAAGCGTAATGATTGCAAAATCCCGGTTTTTATTCTTTTCATAATAGACTTTTTTCTGACCGGTCAGTTCATCACCCCCATGTTCTACATAATCCAGTAATGAAGCCACCTCATCGGCATCCAGTCGTATAATCGCTTTTTCGTGCAATTTGGGCATATCCACCAATAAGGTTGGATTCTTTGTAATAATTTGATGTTTGAAATAATATCCGTAAAAACTGCGTAATGCAGACATTTTACGTGCAAGACCTTTTTCTGCATTTGTAATCTGTTTTTCATCATTATTCTGATAAACTTTTAAATAGTTCTGATATTCTTCAATATCAACAGGTTCCAGCTTTTCTAAATCTGCAGCAGTGAACTGCTCAATGGTATAGGTTTTATATACCGGATTATTTTCCATTAAAAAGTGAAAGAAAACCCGGATATCATAGGCATAAGAAATTCTCGTTTTAGCTGATGTTGTAAATTCTGCCGCACGAAAATAATCTTTTGCAAAAGGAGGCAGCGTTTTTAATATTTCTCTAAGCCGTAGAGTATTATCAATATAAGTTTGTTCATGATAAGTTTTTCTTTCTGGTGTGTAATTTGATTCCATAAAAAATCTCCTTAATAACTTATAAATAATGAACATTATACCATAATCCATATTATTCGTCCATATCTTTTGGAAAAATTAGTATTTGTCGTATAGATGTATTTCACTCCAACAAGCTGCTGATTTATTAAAAATTTAAAATAAACGTTCTGTTTATTTTTTATAATGTTTTTTTTAGAAAACTTTTTCTTACTAAAAATGAGAGCCCTATACGAATCATTTTGTATAGGGCTCTCAATGGGTGAGTTTATATATATCAAATACATCATAAAGATGTAGATTGATACCGATAAATAATATCTCGGGATTATTCTGGAAATTCTGTATCGTAATATGCAACAATTAAATATTGTCCGGCCTGTATATCATCAGAATTCAGATGATTCATATTCTTTAAATCATCAATATATTCTGTCACAGAGCCATAATCCACTGTGATATATTCGTCCGCAAGATTCCATAAGGTGTCTCCAGGCTGAATGACAATACTCTTATAATACTTGAATTTCTTCATAGGGGCTTCTCTGTTGGAATCATGTGCGGAAGAAAGAAAATTCGCATAGAGAAAACACCCCGATATTAGAATTACTGCTAAAAGTGCCATCATAACAGTTACACTTCTGCTATTTTTATAACGGATTCTACATCTGTATTGTTTTGGAATCTGCCTTCTATTCATTCCATCGATTCTCTTCTTCACCTTCATAGTAATCCCCCCATCCAAAATATTCAAATTTAACAAACATACGTTCTTTTCATATAACGAGTATAGCATTAGAACATATGTTTGTCAATATAAAGTACCTGAAAATCGAACATATTTTCTCAAACAAATGTTTGATTTTTTCACTTCCCTATGTTAGAATTAATTATAATTTATATCGCATTTGGTAGGACATTAGGAGGATTTATATACATGTCACAGGGAAAAATTACTGAGAAACAAAAAGAGATTTTAGAATATATAAAGGCTCAGATACTGGAAAGGGGTTTTCCCCCGGCTGTTCGTGAGATTTGTGAGGCGGTAAACTTAAAGTCTACTTCTTCTGTTCATTCTCATCTTGAAACATTAGAAAAAAACGGCTATATACACCGGGATCCGACAAAACCAAGGGCTATTGAGATTTTGGATGATACGTTCAACTTAAATCGTCGAGAGGTTGTAAATGTACCTTTTATAGGACGTGTAGCTGCCGGAGAACCCATTTTAGCACAAGAACATATTGAAAATTATTTTCCGATTCCAATTGAATTTATGCCGAATAAGCAGGCATTTATGCTGGAAGTAAAGGGAGAAAGTATGATTAATGCGGGAATTCTTGACGGTGATATGGTACTTGTTGAAGAAGCTCAGACCGCAGAAAACGGTGATATGGTAGTTGCTCTGATTGAGGATGGTGCTACAGTGAAAACCTTTTACAAAGAGGAAGGTGTTATCCGTCTCCAACCAGAGAATGATTTTATGGATCCGATTATTTTAAGAGATGTTACTATTATCGGAAAAGTCATTGGTGTATTCCGTTTCTTTAAATAAAAAAGAGTTCACTTGCAGCTCTCCTGCAGAAAAGTGAGCTACAAAAAAGCACCTTGTATCTCAGGTGCTTTTTTGTAGCTCTTTTGTTGTAACAACTTGATTCTTATAATTCAGAAATATCTACTGCTCTTCCATCTCTCCAGATTCTTTCCAAATCATAGAATACTCTATTTTCTTTATCAAAGATATGCACGATAATATCTCCAAAATCAAGAAGAACCCAGCTTCCACCGTTGTAGCCTTCGCGCTGCTTCAACGTATAGCCTGCTTTTTCCAGTTCTTCTTCTACATTATCAACTAGAGCTCTTACCTGGCTGTCGCTGTTTCCGTTTGCGATGATGAAATAATCCGCAACAACTGAAACTTGGGAGATATCAATTACTCTGATATCTTCTCCTTTTTTATCATCCAGCGCCTGGTAAGCGAGATGTGCCATATTTTTTGCCTGTTCCATAAGTGCACTCCCTTCTGGTTTTTATTTATTATGACTTTGAGTTTTCTTTTTATAATATTGATATGTTTTTTCCGTCATGGGATCCACTTTCCGTCCCGCCCTTTTTAAAAAGCTAAGCGTGGCTTCTGCAGTCATACATACCGCAAGGTTAAGATCAGAAAATGAAACTTTACGAACTTCTGAAAGTCCCGGAATCTGTTTACGACCGGGTTCAATATAGTCTGCCAGATATACAATTTGTTCAATTGCTGTCATACCCGGACGACCGGTTGTATGATACGTGATGGCATTTAAAACTTCCGGATCTCTGATTCCATATTCATGCTCTGCCAGATACGTACCAAGCCGGGCATGAATCAACGCAGGCACTTCCAGTTCTGCATCGGTTAGTGGCAGGTGATATTTTCTACATAAAGCGATTTGCTCGTCCACAGAGCAGTATTTCCCACAATCATGCAGAAGTCCGGCCATCATAGCCTGATGGATATCCTGCTCATGACGCATCGCCATGGATGCTGCTGTATACATGACCCCTAATGTGTGAATATAACGTTCTTCTTTTAGTGTTTTTTCCAGCTTTTTTCTTATAGTAGTTAATTCATTTGTCATGATTCCTCTTCTCCCCTATATAAGTGCCGTTCTTTGATATAGGCTGCAACAGAATCCGGTACCATGTAACGAATTATCAGACCTTTAGCAGCTCTTTTTCTTATAGTAGTCGATGAAATTTCCAAAAGTGGTGCGCACAGAAGTTCTATTTTCGCTCCATAGGTTTCTGTCAAATGAAAAATCTGTTTCTGCATCTCTGCAATATCTTTATCATCACGCATCGCCGCTAAAATCGTACAAGTTGGAAAGATTTCACGGAAATATTTCCACTGTTCAATAGAAAACAAAGAATCTGCTCCAAGAATAAAATAAAACTCATTTCCAGGATATAGGTTGTGAAATTCCTGCATTGTCTTATATGTGTATGCGTGTTCAGTTTTAACTGCCTCATGAATGCTGAGCTTGAAATGCGGAGTTCCGCTAATTGCAAGCTCTACCATTTTAATACGATGTGACAATGAACCTTCTGTATTTGTCACATCCTTATGAGGCGGATTTCCATTAGGCAGAAACCAAATTTCATCTAACTGAAACTGTTCATAAGCAAATTCTCCAAGAAGCAGATGTCCGATATGAATCGGATCAAACGTACCACCCATAATTCCGATTTTCATAGAAGCCCCCCTGATTATGGAAGTACGATTTTCTTCTTGTCGTCTTTTCCTTCTTTATATAATACAATCTTTTTTCCAATAACCTGCACAACCTGAGACCGTGTGCGTTCTGCAACCATTTCTGCCAATGCTCTCGGATCATCCCCGCAATTTTGCAGAACACTAATTTTAATTAGCTCTCTTGCGTCTAGGGCTTCACTGATTGCAGAAGTAAGCCCTGGCGTCATGCTTGATTTTCCAATTTGGAAGATTGGTTCCATTGTCATTGCAAGACTTTTTAAATAAGCTCTTTGTTTTGTTGTCATATTGTTTCTTCTCCTGTTAAAATATGAAATTTTACTTGTAGTAATCAAACTGCAATCCGTACATTTTTACAGTATCACCTTCCTGGATTCCAGCCTCTTCCAACTTGTCCAGGATTCCTGTTTCTTTCAAAAACTTCTGGAAGAAAGCAAAACCTTTTTCAGAATCCAGATTCGTGTAGCCCAGCATTTTTTCAATTTTCGGACCTTCTACAACATAGATATCTTTCTCTTTTTCTACGGTATATGGAAGTTCCTCATAAATTAGTTCATCTTCCGGGAAATACTCTTGTTCAAATATAACCGGTGCAGCATCCATATTTTGAATCTGTTCGCTGACATAATAGAGCAGCTCTTTGATTCCCTGACCGGAAACGCCGGAAATCGGAAACACCTTCATACCTTGCGGTTCAAATTCTGCTCGCAATCTTTCTACCGGATCCTCATCTTCGCTGTAAACCAAATCTGTTTTATTTGCAGCAATTACCTGTGGACGTTTAGCAATTTCAGGATTATATGCCTTCAGCTCCGCATTGATTTTATAAATATCATCCACTGGATCACGCCCTTCTGTGCCGGCTGCATCCACCACATGAATCATCATTTTGGTACGCTCGATATGCCGTAAAAACTCATGACCAAGTCCGATACCTTCAGAAGCACCTTCAATCAGCCCCGGAATATCTGCCATAACAAACCCTTTTGCGCCATCCAAATCAACCACACCTAAATTAGGATTCAATGTAGTAAAATGATAATTTGCAATCTTAGGCTGAGCATTTGTTACTCGAGAAAGCAAAGTGGATTTTCCTACATTTGGAAAACCAATCAGTCCTACATCCGCAATTACTTTCAGCTCCAGATTCACTTCTAACTCCATTGCCGGCTGTCCTGGCTGAGCATATTTCGGAACCTGCATGGTTGCCGTTGCAAAATGCTGATTACCAAGTCCGCCTTTTCCACCTTTTAAAACAACTTGTCTTCGATTATCACCGGACATATCGGCAATTACTTTTCCTGTTTTAGATTCTTTAATTACAGTTCCCTCTGGAACGCGAAGGACAAGGTCTTTGCCATCTTTACCATGGCACTTTCTCTTGCCGCCTTCTTCACCGTCTCCAGCTGCATATTTTCGTTTGTGGCGATAGTCTACCAGAGTATTAAGACCTTCATCAACTTCAAAAATCAGGTCTCCTCCTCTTCCGCCGTCTCCACCGTCCGGACCACCGTTCGGCACATACAATTCACGTCTGAAACTGCAGTGACCATCTCCGCCTTTTCCGGAACGGATAAATATTTTTGCTCTATCTGCAAACATTCTTATAATCCTCTCCTTGCTTGGAATCGTTTATTTTCTTTTTATCTTCTTATAGTTTGCCATTTATCCTGCATATTATAGCATACGCAGTTGTATTTTACCAGTACGAGTAAATCAGTAAACAGTTGAAATATTTAAGATTTTAACCTAAATTTTACGAAAAATAAGCCTCAGACAAAAAGTCTGAGGCTTTCCTGCGAAAATTATTCAGCTACCGGATAGATAGAAACCTGTTTTCTATCTCTTCCTTTTCTTTCGAATCTAACAACACCGTCAACTAATGCAAACAAGGTGTCATCTCCTCCACGTCCTACGTTCACACCTGGGTGAATTTTAGTTCCACGCTGTCTGTAAAGGATATTTCCGGCTTTTACGAACTGTCCGTCAGCTCTCTTTGCACCTAATCTCTTAGATTCGGAGTCACGTCCATTTCGTGTAGAACCTACTCCTTTTTTATGAGCAAAATACTGAAGGTTTAAATTCATCATGGTTGTTACACCTCCTTGAAAATGATATCAATATATGGTTCATATTCGCTGTTATCCTCTATACCTTCTAATCCAAGAATCATAGATTTGAACAGCAATTCTGCATCATGAGTTGGTTTCGCCGCAAAACGAAATTCAATTAATCCGCCTTCTTCATCTGATACAAGTGATGTCTCATCAGAAGTAAAGCGTTCGATTGCATTTAGTGTATTAATTATCAATACAGATGCTGCTGCACAGACAATATCACTTCCTGCTTCTGAATAACCGGCATGTCCTATAACGTCAAGTCCGGTATACTCATGATTTTTTGTCTTATAAATGGTTACCTTAATCATAACACCAATAATTAAGCATTGATTTTCTCAATTTTCACTGCTGTATACTGCTGTCTGTGACCGTTTTTCTTATGGTATCCAGTTTTTCTCTTATACTTGTAAACGACAACTTTTTTAGCTTTTCCGTCGCCAATTACAGAAGCTGTAACTGTTGCACCTGCTACTGTCGGCTCACCAACAACTAATTTGTCATTGCTTACTGCAAGCACCTGGTCAAATGTATAAGTTTCTCCAGCTTCTACACCAAGTTTTTCTACTTTAATGATATCGCCTTCTGCTACTTTGT
>CASERA010000249.1 GCA_949290175.1 uncultured Ruminococcus sp. | reverse complement strand
CATACAGGTGTCAATTCCCTGATGAATATGGTTTATAATAAAGCAACGGGAACTGTTTTGATTCTGGATAATTCCACGACAGGCATGACGGGACATCAGGACCATTCTGCGACTGGAAAAACATTGCAGGGCGATCCTACAAATGCAGTGAATATTCCGCAGCTGTGCCGTGCACTGGGTGTGAAAAATGTGACAGAGGTCAATGCATTTGATATTCAAACGCTGGAGAAGACAATAAAAGAGGAAGTGGCAAAAGATGAAGTTTCTGTGATTATCACAAAATCCCCATGTGTTCTGCTGGATAAATCTAAGAAGCCGATTTATATTTCTTATCCGGACAAATGTAAAAAATGCGGTGCCTGTATGAAACCGGGGTGCCCTGCAATGACAAAAAATGAAGATGGCACAATTCATATTGATGATACGATGTGTACAGGATGTGGCCTGTGTAAAACATTATGTAAATTTGATGCAATTGAACTGGTAAAGGTGGGTGAATAAGATGGCAGTAAAGAATATTATGATTGTAGGAGTCGGCGGACAGGGAACTTTGCTGACGAGCAGAATTCTCGGAGGCTTGGCGATTGCCGGAGGATATGATGTGAAATTATCGGAAGTACACGGTATGGCACAGCGTGGAGGAAGTGTTGTAACGTTTGTACGATATGGAGATAAGGTGGCAGAACCGATTGTAGAAGAAGGGCAGGCAGATGTTATTATTGCATTTGAACGTCTGGAAGCTCTGAGATATGCACATTTTCTGAAAAGAGACGGAGTTTTGATTGTCAATGACTGGCGAATTGATCCAATGCCGGTAGTAATTGGGCAGGCAGAGTATCCGGAACATATCCTGGAAAATCTTGAAAAAGAGTACCAGGTTTATAAAGTGAATGCGACAGAAGAATCAAAGAAATTGGGAAATCCAAAAGTATTTAATATGATTGTGCTGGGAGTGGCGGCACAGCATATGGATTTTTCAAAAGAGCAATGGTATGAAGTAATTGAGAAGACTGTACCGCCAAAGACAATTGAAATCAATAAAAAAGCATTTGACTGTGGATACGGTATTTCATAGAAAAAGGCAGGTGGAAGCATGATTAAACAGTTATCGGTGTTTGTTGAGAATTACCCGGGAAGTCTGCTGGAGGTAACATCAGCACTGACTGAGGCGCATATTAATATCCGGGCAGTAGCTTCTTTGGATACTCCGGATTTTGGAATTCTGCGGCTGGTTGTAGATGATACAAAAAAAGCGAAAGATTTTCTGACAGCAAAGGGATTCGTGGTGCGTATTCAGAAGGTCATTGGAGCAGAACTAAAGGATGAAAAAGGCAATCTGAACCAGATGCTGGGTATTCTTGCAGCGGGCCGTGTAGATGTCAAATACATTTACTCGTTCGTTATCAGGGAAGACCGTGCTCCGGTCATGGTTGTACAGACAGATGATTATGAAAAAGCAGAAAGAATTCTGAAAGAAGCCGGAGTAAAGCTGGTAGGGGAAGATGAGTTGTAACATCATGTAAAAAAAGAAGGAGAGCAGAAAATGGCAGCAGTAGCGTTGGAAAACTGGGTGGAAAGAATCCGCAGTCCGAAAGAAGAGTGTATGAGTAGTGACGAGAGGGCAGCAATACAGAGCAGACGGCTGGTGGATGTGGTAGAACGAGTATATAATCATGTGGAGTTTTATCACAAAAAAATGAAAGAAATCGGGGTAGAGCCGGGAGATATCAAAGGAATTGAGGACATAGGAAAGCTTCCGTTTACAACAAAAGAGGATTTAAGAGAAAACTACCCTTTTGGGCTCCTGGCGATTCCGAAAAAAGATGTTGTACGTGTACAGGGGACATCCGGAACGACGGGAAAATTAACACTTGCATCGTATTCACAGAAAGATGTAGATATCTGGGGAGAATGTGTGGCAAGATGCCTGACAATGGCAGGGTTGACAGACCAGGATATTCTGCATATCTGTTATGGGTATGGGTTATTTACCGGCGGAATGGGGTTGGATTTCGGAGCAAAAGCTTTGGGAGCAATCGCGATTCCGATGTCTGCCGGAAATACAAAGCGTCAAATGATGTGTATGGAAGACTTTGGGGCAACTGCATTTGCATGTACACCTTCGTATGCACTTCATCTGGCAGAGTCAATGGAAGAAGCTGGTGTTGTGGAGCGTTTAAAAATCAAGGCAGGTATTCATGGGGCGGAACCGTGGACTACGGAGATGAGAAAAAAGATTGAGAGTATTCTTCATATCAACTGTTTCGATATCTATGGCATGTGTGAGATTAGCGGACCAGGGGTAGCGCAGGATTGTATTCATCATGCAGGTTTACATGTTCATTCCGATTATTTTTATCCGGAAGTGCTGAATCCCTCTACTCATGAAGCATGTGCGGATAATGAGACGGGAGAGCTGGTATTTACGACTCTGGCGAAAGAAGCAATGCCGTTGATTCGTTATCGTACAAAAGATTTAACCAGTATTGATCACAGCACCTGTGCCTGTGGAAGAACGCTGCCAAGAATTTCCAAGTTTACAGGGCGTACTGATGATATGAAAGTAATTCGCGGAGTAAATGTCTTCCCGACCCAGGTTGAGACAGCACTTTTGTCTATGGGAGGTGTGGTGGCACCTCATTATATGATGATTGTAGATAGAGAAGATAATATGGATATTCTGACCGTTATGGTGGAAGTAGATGAAAGTATGTTCTCTGATGAAATTCGAAAACTGGATGCTCTGCGCAATAAAATCGGAGCAGTGTTGAAACAGGCGTTGGGAGTGTCTGTCAGAGTGAAACTGGTAGAGCCAAAAACAATTCAGAGAAGTGAAGGAAAAGCAGTTCGCGTGATTGATAATCGAAATTTATAGAAAAGGAGGGGTAGTGAATATGGGAATTACAATTCAGCAGTTATCGGTATTTTTGGAAAATAGAGAAGGCAGGCTGGATGAGGTGCTTTCAGTTCTTGCAGGAAATGATGTGAATATTGTAGCGCTTAGTCTGGCGGATACTTCAGATTATGGTATGCTGAGAATGATTGTATCGGATCCGAACAAAGGGCGTGCAGTTTTAAAAGAAAATGGAATTACCGCAATGCTGACGGACGTAGTGGCACTTCGTGTGCCGCACGAGACCGGTTCTTTAAGCAGAGCCATGCACCAGATTGTAGAGGGTGATGTAAATATAGAGTATATGTATGCGTTTGCGAATGGAAAAGATGCATCTGCAGTTTTAAAGACGGATGAACCGGCGAGAGTGGTAGATATTTTAAGAGGAAGTGGATTCGATGTCTGGGAGGCATCAGAAGCCTATGTTTCTAATATGAAATAAAAAAGCAATATAAAAAAAGAAAGTTATCTCTTGAGTTGTGTTGTGACTTTGGAGATAACCTTCTTTTTTTTAATCTCGCTTCATTGTATGACTTTTAAATATCATGTTTCTATAATTAAAAAGTAAATATAATAAATCGGATTAAAGTTTTACTACATTCGTTGCCTGAGGTCCCTTAGCGCCTTCTGTTACATCAAATTCCACAGACTGACCTTCTTCTAAAGATTTGAATCCATCCATTACCAATCCGGAATAGTGTACGAATATGTCGTTTCCTTCGGAATCAGAGATGAACCCATATCCTTTTTGGTTGTTAAACCATTTTACTGTACCTGTCATTGTGTTACCTCCATAAATTTGAATATAGATAATAAAGTATATGCATCATATGAGTAATTCAAATGATACTATGTCAGCTTAGCATATTTAACAATATATGTCAAATCATTTCTTTAGTGATTCGTAAAAAATATACAAAAAGAATTTAAAGGTATAATGAGAATGAAATAATCCGAAAAAACACGAAAAAAAAGAAGTGAATCGTTGTATTTAAATGTGTTTTCAAGTAGAATAAAAACAGAAAAATTGATAAAAGGAGAGATCGTTACTATGAAAATATCCACCAAAGGACAGTATGCATTGGAGATTGTCATAGACTTGGCGATGTATTCTGATGAGGAACATTTGGAAAGTTTGAAGCATATATCAGAACGCAGAAAACTCTCTGAAAAATATTTAGAGCGTATCATCAAGTCTTTGAAAAAAGTAAATATTGTAAAAAGTGTCAGAGGTGCATACGGAGGATATTGCCTGGAAAAAGAGCCGGAAGATATCACTGTACTGGAAGTATTGGAAGCATCCGAGGGAGAGTTGGCTCCTGTAGCCTGCCTGACTGCAAAAAGTGAATGCAGTACGGGGTGTGAAGTCTGCCCTACAAAAGGTACCTGGGGAATGATGTGGGAGAAGATTCTGGAAGCTGCCGAAAGTGTAACAATTGGAGAGATAGCTGACTGTGCCAAAAGAAATGCTTCAAAGACGTTATAAAAAATAAACTTATAAAATATATTGACATAGTAGGAAAAAAGGGGTATAACAATAAGCAAAGAAAGTTTAAAGAAAAATACCAAAAAGGAGGGGCGTATGAAAGTATCCACAAGAGGAAGATACGGACTTCGGGCGTTAGTAGATATGGCAGTGAATTCTGACAGTAGTCCGATTTCACTTGTTCAGGTAGCGAAGCGTCAGGATATTTCGTTGAATTATCTGGAACAGGTTTTTGGAACGCTTAGAAAAGCAGGAATTGTAGTAAGTATTAAGGGTGCAGGCGGCGGATATAAGCTTGCAAGACCGGCAGAAGAGATTACAGTAAAAGAAGTTTTAGAGGCTCTGGAAGGAGAATTTTCGATCATAGACCGGGTTCCGGGAGAGCAGCCGGATGCTGTCCAGCGTGCAATTGAGGAGTTAGTCTGGAGTAAGATTGATGAGAAAGTGAATCAGTTCCTGGCAAGCAGGACACTGGAAATGCTGGCCGGGGAATACCGAAGTAGTCTGGAGCAGGAAGCGAATATGTATTATATAAAAAATAAGGAAGACAGACGGATAAAAAATACAATTATGAAAGAAAGCGAGGAGTAAAAATGGATAAAAACAGGCAATTAGGATTTGAAACAATACAGATTCATGCAGGACAGGAGCAGCCGGATTCGGCGACAGGCGCAAGAGCAGTACCGATTTATCAGACAACTTCTTATGTATTTCATGATTGTAATCATGCGGCGGAGCTGTTTGGACTTGCCGAGTCGGGTAATATTTACGGCCGTCTGACGAATACAACACAGGAAGTGTTTGAAAAGAGGATGGCAGCGCTGCTCTGGGAGTTGCTTCAGGAGCAGCGGCAATTACATATACCATTCAGAGTCTGGCAAAAGCCGGAGATCATATCGTAGCATCCAAGTATATTTACGGAGGAAGCTATAACCTGTTGGAGCATACACTCCCGGCACAGGGAATTACGACAACGTTTGTGGATCCGGATGAAGAAGGGGCAATCGAGACAGCGATTCAGGAAAATACAAAAGCGGTTTTTGTGGAATCGATTGGAAATCCAAATGCAAATCTGGTTGATATCCGGAAAATTGCAGAGATTGCGCATCGCCATGGAATCGTACTTGTGGTAGACAGTACGTTTGCAACGCCATATTTAATGCGCCCGTTTGAACACGGTGCAGACATTGTGGTACATTCTGCAACCAAGTTTATTGGAGGTCATGGAACTGCATTGGGTGGTGTAATTGTTGAAAGTGGTAAATTCGATTGGGCGGCATCGGGAAAATATCCTCAGCTTACAGAGCCGGATCCGAGTTATCATGGGGTGTGCTTTTATGAAGTAGCTGGTTCTGCTGCATTTATCACAAGAGCCCGGGCAGTAATTTTAAGAGATATGGGTGCAACTATAGCACCATTACATGCATTTTTGTTCCTTCAAGGGCTGGAAACCTTGTCTTTACGTGTGGAACGTCATGTGGAGAATACACTTCGTGTAGTAGAGTTCCTTCAGAACCATCCGAAGGTAGAGCGTGTGAATCATCCGTCTCTTGCGGACAGTCCCTATCATGAATTGTATCAACGGTATTTCCCTAAGGGCGGTGCATCGATTTTTACATTTGAAATAAAAGGAACGGAAGAAGAAACCAAAAAATTTATTGATCATTTGGAAATCTTTTCTCTTTTAGCAAATGTTGCAGATGTAAAATCTCTTGTAATACATCCGGCAAGCACAACACATTCTCAGATGACTCCGGAAGAACTGGAAAATTCCGGGATTAAGCAGAATATGGTAAGGGTATCAATTGGTACAGAATCTATTGATGATATCCTTTATGATTTAGAGCAGGCGCTGGATATTATTAAATAAAGAAACTTTATATTTTTATTTAGAATAGAGGAGGAAATAAGCATGGCAGGAATTTATAAAAATGTTGCAGAATTAATTGGGAGAACTCCACTTCTGGAGGTCTCCAATATTGAAAGAGAGTTGGGACTCCAGGCAAACGTATTGGTCAAACTGGAGTATTTTAATCCGGCAGGAAGTGTAAAGGACCGTGCAGCACTGAATATGATTGAAGATGCGGAAAGAAAAGGAATTTTAAAGCCGGGGTCTGCAATTATCGAGCCGACCAGTGGAAATACAGGAATTGGGCTGGCTTCTATTGCTGCATCCAAAGGATACCGCGCAATTTTCGTAATGCCGGAGACTATGAGTATTGAGCGTAGAAAGCTGCTTATGGGATATGGAGCGGAAATCGTTTTAACAGAAGGTGCAAAAGGAATGAATGGTGCGATTGCAAAGGCAGCTGAGCTGGAAAAGGAAATAGAAAATGGCGTAGTGCTGGGTCAGTTTTCTAATGAAGCAAATCCGGAAATCCACAAGAAAACAACAGGACCTGAAATCTGGGAAGATACGGATGGTCAGGTAAATATTTTTATTGCAGGTGTGGGTACCGGCGGTACAGTGACTGGTGTTGGAACGTATCTGAAATCCCAGAATGCAGAAATCCAGGTGATTGCGGTAGAACCGTCTTCTTCTCCAGTGTTATCAGGAGGCAAACCAGGACCGCATAAAATACAGGGAATCGGAGCAGGATTTGTACCTGAAATATTAGATACAAAAATTTATGATGCAGTTCATACGGTAACGGATGAACAGGCATATGCAGCAGTAAGACTGTTGGCAGGTAAAGAAGGGGTGCTGGTTGGTGTTTCTTCCGGAGCAGCTTTGCATACTGCAATTGAAGAAGCGAAAAAAGAAGAAAATGAAGGAAAAACAATTGTTGCACTTCTTCCTGATACGGGAGAAAGATATCTGTCTACACCGCTATTTTCTTAGGAGACAGGTATATAATAGTAGATATTATATAATAATGATAAGATATAACGAAAAGAAAATCTCCAAAGCACGGTTGAAAAATAAAAAAAGATAGTATATACTACTTTCTAAAGAAAATGAAAGAAGAGGAGAATGATATTATGAAAGAATTTAAATATGTTATCGCAGATCCGGAAGGAATCCATGCAAGACCGGCAGGACTGCTGGTTAAGAAAGTAGCTGAATTTAAATCTGCAGTAACAATTGCTAAAGGTGAGAAATCAGCAGATGCAAAAAGAATCTTCGGAGTAATGGGATTAGGAGTAAAAACAGGTGAGGAAATCGTGATTACTGTTGACGGAGAAGACGAAGATACAGCAGTTGTTGAATTGGAAGCATTCTTCAAAGAAAATTTATAATCCTCATAGAGTAGTAAGGAAGGTATTATGATTACATTAACTGGAAAAAGTGTATTTGGTGGCGTATCTATTGGAAAACTCTCTTTTTATAAAAGAAATCAAAAGGTAATTAAAAGAGAACATGTAGACGATGTAGAATCAGAGTGCAGACGGTTTCAGGATGCTAAGGCAGAAGGAATTCGTCAGTTGAAAGATTTGTATGAAAAGTCAATTGATGACGTAGGTGAAGCCAATGCGATGATTTTTGAAATTCATCAAATGATGCTGGAAGATTTGGATTATATAGAATCAATTGAAAATATCATCCGTTCCCAGGAAGTTAATGCAGAATTTGCTGTTGCTACAACAGCAGATAATTTTGCCCAGATGTTTGCGGCGATGGATGATGCCTATATGCAGGGGCGCGCAGCAGATGTCAAAGATGTTTCTGAACGTGTCCTGGATATCCTGTGCGGAGTCAGCGAAGGAGTAAAGCAGACAGACGAGCCGTCTATCATTGCGGCGGATGATTTAGCTCCAAGTGAGACTGTACAGCTTGATAAGAGCAAAGTTCTTGGATTTGCAACTATGTATGGTTCTTCGAATTCTCATACTGCAATTCTGGCAAGAACAATGAATATCCCGGCTGTAATCGGTCTGGGAGAAAGTCTGAGTCCGCAGTATGATGGTGAGATGGCGATTATTGATGGATTTACAGGAACCATCTATATCGATCCGGATGCGGATACACTCGCAAAGATGCAGGAAAAACAGAAAAAAGATATGGAAGAAAAGGCTCTTTTGGAACAGCTGAAAGGCAAAGAGAATGTAACAAAGAGTGGACAGAAGATTAACATTTATGCAAATATCGGGAATGCTTCAGATGTAGGAGCGGTACTGAAAAATGATGCAGGTGGAATCGGTCTGTTTAGAAGTGAGTTCCTGTATTTAGAAAATGACACGTTCCCGACAGAGGAGCAGCAGTTTGCAGTGTACAAACAGGTTGCTGAGAACATGGCGGGCAAAAAAGTCATAATCCGTACACTTGATATTGGTGCAGATAAACAGGTAGACTATTTTGGATTAGAGAAGGAAGAAAATCCGGCATTGGGATATCGTGCAATCCGTATCTGCTTGACACAACCGGAGATTTTTAAAACGCAGCTGCGTGCTTTATATCGTGCAGCCGTATATGGAAATATATCCATTATGTTCCCTATGATCATTTCCGTAGCGGAAGTAAAGAAGATTAAAGAGATTATTGCAGAAGTGAAAGCGGAACTGAAAGAGGAAGGAATTCCTTACAAGGAGGAGGTGGAACTGGGTGTTATGATAGAAACACCGGCATCTGTGATTATCAGCCGTGAGCTTGCAAAAGAAGTGGATTTCTTTAGTGTAGGAACGAATGATTTGACACAGTATACTCTGGCAATTGACCGACAGAATTCAAAATTGGATGAATTCTATGATTCACATCATCCGGCTGTACTGGAGATGATCCGCATGGCAGCAGAAAATGCGCATGCAGAAGGAAAATGGATTGGAATTTGCGGAGAGCTTGGAGCAGATTTAGAATTGACAGAAAAATTCCTGGAGATGGGATTGGATGAATTATCTGTATCACCGTCCATGATACTGCCTCTTAGAAAAAAAATTCGTGAATGTGAATAAGAGCAAATAAATGAAAAACGCCGCGTACGTAAGAAGAGTACGCAGCGTTTTTTTGTTGCAAACATATGTTCTGAGTGGTATAATTAAAAAGAACATATGTTTGTATTTTTGGAACGTCTGATAGACGGAGAGGAGGAACCAGGATGTCTGAGAAGATTCAGGCGCAGATGTCGATTTATGATAAATTACAGATTCTAACGGATGCTGCAAAATACGATGTGGCATGTACATCAAGCGGAGTGGAGAAAAGAGGAGATGGAACCGGAATGGGAAATTGCAGCCAGGCTGGTATCTGTCACAGTTTCTCGGCAGATGGAAGATGCATTTCTCTTTTAAAAATATTGTTTACAAATGAATGTATTTATGACTGTAAATACTGCATAAATCGTTCATCTAATGATGTAGTACGTACGTCTTTCACTCCGGATGAGATTTGTACTTTAACAATAGAATTTTACCGGAGAAATTATATTGAAGGGCTGTTTTTGAGTTCTGGAATTTTGAAAAATCCCAATTATACTATGGAATTAATTTATGCGGCCTTGTACAAATTGCGCCATGTTTATAATTTCCAGGGTTATATTCATGTAAAAGCAATTCCCGGAGCTGATTCCTCTTTGGTTCAAAAGGTGGGATTTTTAGCAGATAGAATGAGTGTGAATCTGGAGCTTCCGACAGCAGAGGGATTACGGCTTCTGGCACCGCATAAATCAAGAAAAAATATTTTGACACCGATGCGGATGGTACAGGAGAGGGTAAAGGAGAATCGAAAGGAGATTGTCACCTATCGGAGTGCTCCCAGATTTGTTCCGGCGGGACAGAGCACGCAGATGATTGTCGGGGCAACTCCGGAGACTGATTATCAGATTTTGAATGTAGCAGAGTCCCTGTATAAGAAGTTTGAACTGAAACGAGTGTTCTATTCGGCATTTGTCTCTGTAAATGAGGATAAGGCTCTTCCGGCAAAAACGAATGAAGGACCGTCTCTTCTTAGAGAACACAGGTTGTATCAGGCGGACTGGCTGCTCAGGTATTATAAATTTGAGGCAAAAGAACTGTTGGATGAGAAAAATCCTAATTTTAATATTTTTCTGGATCCAAAATGCAACTGGGCTTTGAAACATCTGGAATTCTTTCCGGTTGAGGTGAATCGTGCGGATTATGATACGTTGCTGCGGGTGCCTGGAATTGGATATAAATCAGCACTTCGGATTGTGAAGGCACGCAGGTTTAGTAAACTGAAATTTGAAGATTTAAAGAAAATGGGAGTTGTTTTGAAACGCGCGTTGTATTTTCTGACTTGTGATGGAAAGATGATGTATCGGACCAAATTGGAAGAAGATTATATTACAAGGAATCTGCTGAATACAAAGGAAAAGCTGCCGGACTCTGTGACTGGACTGACATATCGGCAGCTGTCACTATTTGACGATGTAAATTTTACAGAGAATCAGGTACGGCAGATTCTTTAGGGCATCAGGGAGGGAATATGAAACAGATTTATATTTGTCATGATAGGAGAATCGGGATTTTATCGGCAATTTATGACGCGTGGAAAGAGTGCAGAGATAAAGAAGCAGGTATCGAGCTTCGGGGAATGACAGAGCAGCAGCTATTCTGTGAATATGTAGAAGTGGAAGAAAGTGAGAAGAAAGCAGCAGCAGTAGAGCGTCTGATTCGAGAACATTTGGGTCAGGAAGCATATGAAAATGTCTGTTATGCATTGCTGTCAGAGGACCGGATGAAGGCAGATGCAGTTTTCCATGTAATGCAGGCTGCAAGAAAAATTGCATGCAGTACAAAAATTATGGATTATTTGGGAAATCCCCATGTTGCAAAAGTATTTGAGTTAAAAAGAAACGTTGCAAATGAAGCACATTCTTTTATAGAGTTTATACGGTTCAGAGAACTAGAAAATGGAGTGATGTTTTCGGAGATTGCTCCGAAGAACAGAGTGCTTACCTGTATTGCGGATCATTTTGCCAATCGCTTTCCTTTGGAAAATTGGATGATATATGACAAGGTACACCTGGAGTTTCTGGTACATCGGGCAGAGTGTCATTGGATTCTTGTAGAAGGGCAGAAGCTGAATCGGGAAATAGCAGACAGAGTTTCGAAAGAAGAAAAAGAATATGAGAAACTATGGAAGGGATTCTTTCATGCCATTGCGATTGAAGAGAGAGCCAACCCCAGGTTACAGCGCAGTCATATGCCATTCAGATACCGAAATGATGTGGTTGAATTTCAGTGAAAAATTTCATATGGAAAATGATGTATTCTGATAAAAAATGATGTATAATAGAAACAAAAATAAAGCATTTAAGGAGGACACGGATACACAAAAGAAAAGAAGGCTGAAAGGAAGGAAATGTATGGAAAAAGAAGCAATTGTATGGCTGGGGCTTGTCATTCTTTTT
>CASERA010000248.1 GCA_949290175.1 uncultured Ruminococcus sp. | reverse complement strand
CATCAGTCCACTTTTCATTTCCTTCAAAATGGATATCCCAGATAAAACAGGAATAAAAATAAAGAAGGTAGACACACGATACAAATCCTATGAAAAACAGTTTCCGTTTTCTATATTTTTGAATAAAAAAAGGAAGTCCGCACCTTTGTATCAGGGTGACACGTATATGAGTTTTTCTTACAATCGGACGCAGTTTTCGAAATCCCTTCAGATTTACATACATTTCATAAGCATTTCCACAAGGATTAAGTCCCCACATATAAATCTGATGATAACTGCACAGATTCAGAAACCGTTCCGGCGAATACCCTTCTACTTTGATTTTTACATAGCCTCTAAAAAACCGAATGATTTTCTGGATCATGCCTCATACCTCACTTATTATATTCCAGAGAGTGGATGACTCCTGTTATTTTCATTTCGTCATTCGTATAATACTCTATCTGAAGGTTCCTGCCCTGTATTTTAATCTGAGGCCCCTTCGTCTGGACTCTGACAAGCAGGTCCGTGTATTCCAGAATTCCCCGGTAATTTTCAATACAGATTTCTCCGGTTCCAATAACTGTAACGACCGGTGCGCCCAGAACCACATCCTTCGGCATACTTGCAGCAGCCGCCAGTCGTTCTTTGAACGTTTCTTTTTCATATTCTTTCTTCATAAATAAAACGCCACACATACGCCTTTTATAAAGAATATATGTATATTATTTTTGTCTTATTCAATAATCGGGCATATTTATGGAAGGAATTCTAATGCACATTCACTTTGCTGTTTTAAAACTAACTTGCGTTACTGTGCTAAAAATGGTAGAATGGTTTAAAATTTTAAATGATAGAAAAGAGGGTGTAATTTATGAATTATAAAATTACAGGTTATAAGCCGGAAACACTATTTCATTTTTTTGAAGAAATCAGTGCAATTCCTCGTGGTTCCGCAAATGAAAAAGCAATCAGTGACTATTTAGTAGCATTTGCAAAAGAACGTAATTTATGGTATCACCAGGATGAACTTCACAATGTGATCATCAAAAAATCTGCAAGTACCGGAGCGGAAGACAAACCGGCTGTTATGCTTCAGGGACATACAGATATGGTATGTGAAAAACTGGCAGGAATTGATCACGACTTTACAAAAGATCCGATTGATTTGATTGTAAAAGATGGTGTCCTGACAGCAAACGGAACGACACTTGGTGGAGATAACGGAGCTGCTGTTGCTCTTATGCTGGCAATCTTAGATGATGACAACCTTTCTCATCCTGCAATCGAATGTGTCTTTACAACACAGGAGGAAATTGGACTAAATGGTGCTGCTGCACTCGATAAATCTCTGATTACGGCGCGCACCATGATTAACCTGGATTCTGAAGAAGAAGGTGTTGCTACTGTCAGCTGTGCTGGTGGTATGCGCTATACACTTTCCCGCCCGATTTCCCGTCAGGAAACAGAGGGTATTCTCCTTCATCTGGAAGCTGTCGGACTGCTCGGCGGTCATTCCGGTACAGATATTAACAAGGAGCGTCAGAATGCAAACCTTCTGGTAGCCCGTATGGTAAATCATCTGTTCCATACAACAGATGCACGTCTTGTTGACTTTAACGGTGGTACAAAAGATAATGCCATTCCGCGTGAGTGTAAAGCAACTCTGATTTATGCAGACCAGAAAGCTGCAGATAAAGCTGCTGAAATCGCACACAAACTGGCTGATGATTTTTCGAAAGAGATTTGTCCGTTTGAATCAGATTTCAAATTTACGATATCTATGGAAGCCGGAAAAGCAAAGGCCATTACAGAAGAAGACGGAAAAAACTTTATTACTGCTATATGCCTGGCTCCAAACGGTATACAGAGCAGAAACATGAAACTGGACGGATTTGTAGTCACATCATTGAACCTGGGTGTTGCAGCCACAGAAGAAGCTTCTGTACGCCTGGTATTTGCACCACGTTCTTCTGTTGCTTCTTTGATGGATGCATTAAAAGAAAAACTGGCACTTCTTGGAGAAACATTTGGATTCACCTCTGATATTACCGGAGAATATCCAGGATGGAGCTTCGCTGAAAATTCTCCAATTCGTGAGGTATTTATTCAGAGCTATCAGGAATTATTCCATGATAATCTGAAAATCGAAGCTATTCATGCAGGTTTGGAATGTGGTCTTTTCTCGGATGCACTGCCAGGTCTTGATGCAATTGCTGTTGGTCCTACTATCCGCGGATGCCATACCCCAGACGAGTATCTGCCGCTGGATTCTTTTGAGCGCTTCTATGAACTTTTGACAGATGTGCTGAAAAGACTTGCATAACAATTTAACAAAAGAACTTATATTTTTCAGTATTACAACATTTATTTCTTCCTCACCCGGAAAATATATGTTATAATATAGTGTATTTTGCTGTGATTTCAGATGAATTGGGAAAGAGAAATCGAGAAAAGAAAGGAAAATGTAAATGTCAAATAATAAAAATGATTTCAAGCCGTATATTCCGGCCGACCGCGTTGTGCCTGAACTTACGGTAACCTCTCTCCTGATTGGTTTTCTCCTTGCGATTATCTTTGGTGCTGCGAATGCGTACCTTGGACTCCGTGTTGGTATGACAATTTCCGCGTCTATTCCAGCGGCAGTTATTTCTATGGGTATCATCCGTGTCATCCTTCGTAAGGATTCTATTCTGGAAAACAACATGGTACAGACAATTGGTTCTGCCGGTGAATCCCTGGCAGCAGGAGCTATCTTTACTCTCCCAGCTCTCTTTTTGTGGGCAAAAGAAGGAAAGATTGACTCTCCAAGCATGTTGACTATTTTTCTTGTAGCATTAGTTGGAGGTCTGCTTGGTGTTGCGTTTATGGTTCCACTTCGTCAGGCACTGATTGTTGAAGAACATGGTACTCTTCCCTTCCCAGAAGGAACTGCTTGTGCAGAGGTACTTCTGGCAGGTGAAGAAGGCGGAAGCAAAGCAGGAACTGTATTCGCAGGTCTTGGTATTGCGGCCGTTTATAAATTTGTTACAGACGGAATGAAAGTATTCCCAAGTGAAATCGGTTATGATATCAAAGGATATGCAGGTTCAGCTATTGGTATTCAGGTACTTCCTGCTTTAGCAGGTGTGGGATACATCTGTGGTCCTCAGATTTCCAGTTATATGCTGGCCGGCGGTGCATTAAGCTGGTTCGTACTTATGCCTGCAATTGCATTATTCGGTGCAGATGCACAAGCAATCTTCCAAGGAACAACTCCGATTGCAGAGTTTGCACCTGGAGATTTATGGGGGACATATATTAAATATATTGGTGCCGGTGCTGTTGCTACCGGTGGTGTAATCAGCTTGATTAAGAGCCTCCCACTGATTGTCAGAACTTTTAAACAGGCAATGCAGAGTATGGGAAACAACCACGCAGCAGCAAAAACACTCCGTACAGAACGCGATATCCCAATGCCGATTCTACTTGGTATGGTAATTGTTATTGCAATTGCAATCTGGCTTCTACCAGCATTTCCAGTTAGCCCAATTGGTGCTGTGATTGTTGTAATCTTCGGATTCTTCTTCGCAACAGTTTCTTCACGTATGGTAGGTCTGATTGGTTCTTCCAATAACCCGGTATCCGGTATGGCAATTGCTACTTTGATTATTTCTACTCTGCTTCTGAAAGCAACGGGGACAACAGGAACAACAGGTATGACTGGTGCTATCGCCATTGGTGGTATTATCTGTGTAATTGCGGCAATCGCAGGTGACTGTTCTCAGGATTTAAAGACCGGTTTCATTCTTGGTGCAACACCGAAGCTTCAGCAGATTGGTGAAATGGGTGGTATTGTTGTATCTGCAGCAGCAATCGGTTATGTACTGAGTCTTTTGGATAAAGCTTGGGGCTATGGTTCCGCAGAGCTTCCTGCTCCTCAAGCAACTATGATGAAGATGCTTGTTGAAGGTATTATGAATGCAGAACTCCCATGGTCACTGATTCTTATCGGTGTCTGTGTAGCAATCGTAATTGAAATTCTCAGGGTACCAGTAATGCCATTTGCAGTAGGTATGTACCTTCCATTCAGCTTAAGTGCAGGTATTATGGCCGGTGGTATTGTACGTTTTATTTTAGACAGGCGTAAAGTTTCTGAAGATGAAAAGAAAGCATCCATCGAACGTGGAACTTTGTTCACATCTGGTCTGATTGCTGGAGAAGGTCTGATGGGTATTGTGCTTGCAGTACTTGCAGTTCTGGAAGTTGATAGTGTCATCGATGTATCTGGTGTATTCTCCATTGGCCAGATTGGAAGTTTAGTTGTATATATCTTGCTTTTGGTATTCCTTGGTTACCTTAGTGTCAAAGGTAAAAAAGAAAAACATAGCAAATAATTTTTATCAATTCACTGAAACAGCAAAAAACAAATTGCAGCCTGCCGAAAAGCAGGCTGTACTTATTATTTATCTTATAAAAAACAAAGGAGCATTTTATGCCTAAAAAAAAGAAGCTTTCAGATCAGAATTATATGGACTTTATTCCAGTTAGAAACCCAGAAATTGAATATGAAGTCGATGACAAAGGTATTATCACTGTATTCATTGAGTGGAAAGGGATTTATCACAAAATTGCACAGAAATTTTTTAAACGCCCAAAGGTCAGTAAAATTAAAATGGATGCTTACGGCAGTTTTATTTGGCAGACTATTGACGCTCAGAAAAATGTATATCAGTTATCCAAGGAGCTTAAGACTCAATTCCCTAAAATGGAAAAACCACTTCCCCGGCTGATTAAATTTCTGGAAATCATGAAAGATCATCACCTGATTACATTTGAGGAGGTGTAAAATATGTATGTACTGCAATATATTCCTTATGTACTGCTTTTTGCTGTAGCTACGGCTCTGATTTATGCCTGGGGATTATGGCGTACCCAAAAACAAAAACAAGATTTATCTAATCTTCTTTCCTCCAAGGGTGTTTCCAGAATACGCAAAGCACTGAGAAAAAATGGGCAAATGACACGAAAAGAGTTGGAAACTGTCGTGAAAGATTTATCTGCAGGACAGCCGTTTTCCAGTGAGCGTATGGGAGTAACCGATTCGAGACAATTTCTGGATTCTCTACTGCCCTATATGATTCGTCAGCACCTTATAACAGAAATAAAAGAAAGTAATAAAATATACTATTCTTTAAGAAAATGAATAAATCACCTGATAAATAATTTTAGAAATAAAAATACCCTCTAGAGTAGAAGATATATATTCTATCCCAGAGGGTATTTCTTTCTATATTTGTTTACTCTAAATCAAGAAGTATTTTAATATAAACAATACCGCCAGTACATACATAACCGGACTCACTTTTTTTGCTCTTCCTGTCATCAGATTCAGGAATGCATAAGAGATTACTCCCATAGAGATTCCCTCGGAAATACTGTAAAAGAACGGCATTGCAGCAATGCATATAAACGCCGGAATTCCTTCTGCTGCATCATTGAAATCGATATCTGTTACTGCCCCCAGCATATAGAATCCTACAATCACCAGTGCCGGCGCTGTCGCAAATGACGGAATTGCCAGGAAAATCGGAGAAAAGAATAATGCCAGACCAAACAAAATTGCTGTTGTCACTGCGGTCAGACCTGTACGTCCCCCTTCTGTAACTCCGGAAGCACTTTCTACAAATGTTGTTGTCGTAGAAGTACCAAGTACTGCTCCTGCTGTGGTTGCAACTGCATCTGCAAGTAAAGCTCCTTTGATTCTAGGAAGACTTCCATTTTCATCCAGCATACCTGCCTTTGAAGATACTCCAATCAAAGTTCCAAGTGTATCAAATAAATCCACAAACAGGAATGCAAACACAATTACGATAAACTCTACGACCGGAACACCCTTCAAGCTGAAGTGTGCAAAAATAGGTGAAAGGCTCGGAATAGAGATACCATTGCTGAAATCCGGAAGCAGGGAATAAAAACCTAAGTCCGGGTTCGGAATATACAGCCCTGCAAACTGACAAATAATTCCAAGCATCCATGTAATCAGAATTCCCCAGAGAATATTTCCTTTGATATTTTTCACAACCAGAATTCCTGTAATAATAATACCGATAATTGCCAGAATTACTGTAATTCCAACATCATTCATAGTCGCTGCAACATACTCTCCGCCTCCAGCTGTCGCCTGCAGATTATGATTGTACTCGTCCAAAGAAAATACCTGCAGAAGCGTAGAACCACCGATTACAATCTTTGCATTCTGGAGTCCGATAAAGGCGATAAATAATCCAATTCCAACACTGACTGCCTTCTTCAGGTTATAAGGAATTGCATTGAAAATCGCTTCACGCACACTCAACAGTGAGAGCAGAATAAAAATAATACCTTCTGCCAGAACCGCCGCAAGTGCTACTTCCCAGGAATATCCCATTCCGATTACTACGGTATATGCAAAATATGCATTTAACCCCATCCCTGGAGCCAGTCCAAATGGATAATTTGCAAAAATCGCCATACATAATGTGCCAATAAATGCTGCGAGAGCCGTAGCAGTAAATACAGCTCCGTGATCCATTCCTGTCGCTGATAAAACATTCGGGTTTACTGCCAAAATATAAGCCATTGTCATAAAAGTAGTAATACCAGCCAGTATCTCCGTTTTGACAGTCGTGTTATTTTCTTTCAAATGAAAGATTTTATCAAGGTTCATAACCTTTTCCCTCCTTTAGTGTGTCACTTCTCTTCATGCCATAGCGTGCATACAGTCCTACTATACGGCATAGATATGAAAGTGTCAATTTATTTTTCAACAAAACACTAATATTTTTAATATTTTCTGAATATTTATAAGTTCAACTTATCTACACTTATAATTTGCATTTTTAATTCGTCTAAAATTGATATTTATACTATACTGGGGAGTAGTTATGACTTCTTACAAATGGAGAGCAAAGTCTTTCTCCTACTGTTATTCATAATCCAGACATGCCCGCTCTGTCACATAGGGACGGACATAAGTGTCTGCAGCCTTGACATGCTCCGGATGAACTGCATATGCAGCAATATCTTCTGCCTTTTCTAAAGTTGTTAGCAGCGCCATATCATGTGTGCTGGAAGAAAACGGCTCCTTAATAAAGTCCACGGTCAGCAATCCCGGAACTTTGCCCACAAGACTTTTCAGAGCCTCTTCCATATTCTGTTTCAATCTTTCTTTTTGTACCTCTTTAATCTCCGGTTTGAATTTCCACATTACAATATGATGTACCATAATAGATTTCCTCCTCATAATAATTTTCTTTTTCTTCCTGATTCATCTTATTTTTCCTCAAAAAGCTTTTTATATGTTTCTCTGGTGAAACGATGGTATTCCAGACCAAATTCACCTTCTTTAACATGATAGACATAAGGGTCTATTGTTTCATCCTCAAACCAAAATGCCCACTCCTGTTCACCACTCTTTTTTACTTGCACCTTGTCTGAAAATTTTTGAAAAATTGCCAGAACATCCCTCTGCGTTTTACCCGATGTAGTGATTGTTTCCAGAAATGCTTTCAAAAACAAATTTTCCGGTATATTCTGATGAATATATTCCACGCCCTCTGCAGGAATTCTAATACAGTAACGTCCCTCTTCCTCAGTCTTAGTAATTTCTACATTTCCAAGTCTTTTCTGTGCTTCTTTGCAGAACTCAGATACCGCTGCCGGAAAGCCTGATTTCCCGATATCCAGAAGTTCTAAAAGTGATTCCAGAGGATAATAAAGCTGTATTCCCTCTTTTCGGTAACCAATCTTAATCTCCCATTCTTTTACTGTATCATAAATATTCTGCTCTAAATTCATATTATCCCTCTTTCTTATTCATTTGAATAAAACAATTACAATTTTAAAAGCAGTTTCTCCATCAGCCTTACAGAATGCTCAATTGCCTTTTTTTCAAAGGTTGGATAATCGACAACTGCGCTATGATCAGCTTTGTCAGAAATTGCCCTAATAATCACACATGGAATTTTATTCAGATATGCAGCGTGAGCAATTGCTGCTCCTTCCATTTCTGCACATTTTGCACCGAATAATTCTACAATTTTATCTTTTACTTCCTGAGAGGAAATAAACTGATCACCACTGGCAATTCGTCCCTGAAACGTATGAATATCCGGATTCGCTTCCCGATTGGCTTCTGTGGCTTTCGCTACAAGAACTGCGTCTGCCGGAAATGAAAATGTATCCATACGTGGAACTTGTCCAATCGGATCTCCCAAAATGCTGGTATCCATATCATGCTGTACGGCATCCGTAGAAATCACCATATCACCGATATCAATTGCTGCGTCCAGTGAGCCTGCAATTCCTGTATTGATTACTGCATCTATCTGGAAATAATCTGCAAGTATCTGCATGCAGACGGCAGCATTTACTTTACCAATCCCACTTCTTACCACCACAGCCTCTTTTCCAAATAAAATACCCTTATGAAACATCATCGAGGCAATTTCCTTCACTTCTTGTATCTCCATACTGCTGCGCAATGACTGTACTTCTTCTTCCATTGCTCCAATAATTCCTATCATCACTTATCTCCTTATAGTCCCTTTTTCCTTCCGTCTTCTTTGAACTGATGGTTCAGTTTCTATTATACCCTAACAGAGTTTCTTTTCCAATCAGAAAAATCTCTTTCATACATGTATAATTCATGGAGCGCCCGTGTCGCGCAAATATATTTTGCCTGTGTCAAGAGCGGGCTCTCCCTTTTGTCAAAAATACCAAATACCTGGTCAAACTCCAGTCCTTTTGCCAGATAAAATGTAGTTACCGTAAGCCCTTTTTTAAAGACAGAACTGTCTCTGTCAATATAAGACACTTCCATTTCCTGTTTTTCCAGAATCCGATAAATATCATTTGCCTCTTCCTCGGTCATTGTAATAATTGCAGCTGTTTCATATCCATCTTCTCCTAAATTTAGCTGTTCTTTAATTTCTGACAACAATGCATCCTCGGTTTCAAACGCTTTTTCTTCCACTGCTTTTCCATGACGCTGTAATAATTCCAAATCCTGAATCTTACTGATTTTTCCCGCATATTCCGCAATTTCCACTGTATTACGGTAACTCTTATTCATCACAATTTTCCGGATTTCTTTCTTTAGAATTTTCGGCAGAAATGTCATAACATCCTGCATTTCCTCATCTAGTGTCTGTGCACGGTCCCCAAGTATGGTCATCCTGCATGAAAAGAGATTTTCCAGAATCACATATTGAATATATGAATAATCCTGCATCTCATCGATTACAAGATGCTTAATATTCTTATGTTTTGTTTTCTTTTGAAGTCGATATTTTAAATAAAGCATTGGAAAGACATCTTCGTACTCCACTTTCCTCTTTTCATAAGATACCTCAGGCAGTTTAGGATATCCGCACTCTTCCATCAGCCAATTATAAATAAGATAAATATCCTTCGTCACATATAGACTATTAAATTGCTTTTGAATTACTTCTCTCTCTTCTTCGGATATATTCCTGTTACGCAGCGTTTCATATTCGTCAATAAAATATTCCATAATCGCTTCCATTCTATCCAGCAATGGTGTGTCCTGAAATTTAAAGTAGCAAAGCCGTATCAGTTCCTCCTCCGACTTCCTCATACCTTTGAATTCTATTGCCTTGAAATCCATCAGGCGGTCCTCCAGCACTGCCAGAAATCCTTCTATTTGTCCCACAAAATCGGAAGACTGCTTTTCTTTATACCTTTTTTGTTTTTTCTCATCAGGATATTTCATCATTCTTTCCAAATGGTCATATCTGTCTTCGCAATCAAATACCGTGTCTTTTAACTCTCTATATGCAAATAGGTCAAAACTCATCTCCTGAATATTCTCCTCTCCTAATTCCGGAAGAATATGAGAAATATAATCAGAAAATACGCTGTTAGGTGACAGGATTAGAATATTGGATGATTTTAATCTCTCCCTGTCATGATACAGAAGATATGCAATACGGTGAAGAGCTACTGAAGTCTTGCCACTTCCCGCCGCTCCCTGGATGATTAACACTTTGTCTTTGGTATTGCGAATAATTTCATTCTGCTCCTTTTGAATCGTACGAACAATATTTTTCAGCTGTACATCTCCATTGCTGCCTAATTCCTGCTTCAAAATCTCGTCGTCAATTTTAGTATCGCTTTCAAATTCATATACCATTTTTCCATTTCTGATTTTGTACTGCCATTTCGATTGGATTTCCCCCTCCAGCACTCCCGCCGGGGCTTCATACGATGCAGGTCCTCTGTCATAATCATAAAATAATCCGCTGACAGGTGCCCTCCAGTCATAAATAAGCGGAGTCATACCTGTGCGCTCTGCAAAATTTCCAATTCCGATATAAAAGGGCTCTGCT
>CASERA010000247.1 GCA_949290175.1 uncultured Ruminococcus sp. | reverse complement strand
ACGTACACCAAATGGAATACGCACTTCATCCTGAACCTTATCGTTTTTTATCAAATGAGCAACTGCCGTGTACAGATATGGGTCTTCTACTCCGTCCTGTCCATCCAGTGCATTCCATGTATGTGGCAAATCCAATTTTACTTCAACTCCATCACAGCCTGTAAACATCCACCCTTGATTGAGCTCAATTTTCCTTCTTAATATTTCATTATGCATAACTGATTCTCCATAATCTTCTGTTTTTGCATACATTATTTTTATCTTTTTTAATTTTTTTCATATTATATTGTTTATTTTTCACAAATACAACACTTTCTGCCTAACTGGCACCTTATATTTCCTAAGTGGTCGAAAACTCTGTTTTTACATAATAAAAAACACAGCATCTGTCACCGATACCGTGCTGTTGATTCTACAAACTCTTTTCTCTGTATTGCTTCTGCTACTTTTTCATTTATGCATGCACTATTTCAGTTTGTCATACTCCTCATCAGATACCTGTTCCAACCACTCATTGGCGGCACCCTCTGCAGGAACTTCAATTGCCAGATGCTGAAACCAGCTGTCTTTTGCTGCTCCATGCCAATGTTTTACTTCCGGCGGAATATTTACTACATCACCTGCATGTAACTCCTGAGCAGGTTTTCCCCATTCCTGGTACCAGCCTCTTCCACCTGTAACAAGCAGAATCTGGCCTCCTTTGTGATGGATGTGCCAGTTGTTACGGCAACCTGGCTCAAAAGTCACATTGCCGACCGGAACTCTCTCAGTTGTGAGCATCTTTAAATAACTCTGACCGATAAAATACTGTGCGAATGCGCTGTTTGGTTCTCCCATTGCAAAAACTGCCCCTGGTCCTAAATCTCTTTTCATCTGTTCATTATTCATAGATACTTCCTCCATTTCATGATTTAATTCCAGCATTGCTGCTTTTCTAAAATGAATTATACACCTTGAAGTTAACTTTAAGTCAATACGTTGGGGAAAATTTTCAGCGATAGATATGAATATATTCAATTCCTTTTAATACTATTCTTCAGCAGTGTTCCATAAAATGCTGTTGGAATAGAGTTGATGTGATTACCGAGAATCCCCCCTTTATCCCATCCTGGCGGTATCATTGCTGTTTAACGCACAAATTTAACAATAAGATTAATCTCATTTGTGTGTTATTGTCTCTATTTTCTCATAATAACGCTCCATAATATCCTGAAGTGTGATCTCCTGCATCTTTTTTTCCGCCACATCCTGAACTTCCCGGTAAAAGTCCGCAATAGAAAGCTGGATGTTGACTCCCACGCCACACTCCGGGTTGGTGTGGATATCCAGATGAAGAAGGGGCTTATCACCCTCCACTGCCCGGTAGATATCCAGCATGGTGATCTGATCCGCCGGTCTTGTCAGAGCAGCGTTTGCCTGCCCCCGCTCCGAAGAAATGAGTCCCGCTTTTTTTAATGCGGACATCAGCTGCCGGATGTAGGCAGGATTTGTCTTCACGCTCTCCGCAATCCTTGCGCTGGTCATCCTTTCCCCGTCACTCAGACAGAGAAAAGCCAGGAGATGAATAGTGTCACTCAGTTTTGTCGAATATTTCATATCTGCACCTCAAAATAAAAAAATTTCTGTTTCTCATCTTGTAATTTATAAATTAACATGCTATAATCCACCATGTAATTTTAATAATAACATCTGTAAAAAAGGAAGTCAACGATGTTTACAAGACAAAAAACAACTGTCAGCAATGTACATTTTCAGAATATTGAGTCTCTTGTAGATAAGCTCCGTCATGCAGACGCTATTTTAGTGGGAGCGGCCGCCGGAATGTCCGCGTCCTGCGGCTATAACTTTTTTTATCAAAACGATGCGATTTTTGAAAAATATCTCGGTGAATTTCATAAAAAATACGGATTTACCGGTGCGTTCAACGGATTTTACTATCGCTATCCGTCACCGGAAGCCCGCTGGGCGTTTCTTGCACGCCTGGCTTATCTGGAATATGAATGTGAGACAGGGAAGCCATATTATGATCTTATGGAGCTGCTCAAGGGGAAGAACTATCACATTATGACCACAAATCAGGACTTTCAGTTCACCCGCGTGGTCCCGGAGGAAAAGCTGAGCGCCATCCAGGGGGATTCCCGCTACTATCAGTGCAGCCATCGCTGTCATGATGAAATCTACTACAATGAAGAGATGGTCTATGCGATGAATGAAGCGATCGACGAGAACCTGTGCATTCCCTCCCAGATGATTCCCCTCTGTCCCAAGTGCGGTGCAGAGATGGAGCCCTGGGTACGCGGATATACATTTCTGGAAGGAAAAAAGTACAAAGACGAATACCGCAAGATCAATGAATTTCTGGAACAGAACAAAGAGAAGAAAATCCTTTTCCTGGAGTTGGGAGTGGGCCGCATGACGCCCATGTTTATCCAGGAGCCTTTCTGGAACCTGACCTACAGTCTCCCGCAGGCTTTCTACATTACCATCAATCCGAAGGATGCTATACTTCCGCAGGCACTTATCGAGAAAGGAATTGCGATCAAAGAAGATATTTCCACGGTGCTTCAGGAGGCTGTCACTCTTTACAGACAGGAAACAGGAGATCTTGCCGAGACATTAAACGAACTGCGCAGACAGATACAAGAAAGGAGAACTATAAAATGAAAGACTTATATCAGAAAATCAATGCTGCCATTGAAAATGCTGACGCTGTTCTGATCGGCGCCAGCAACGGCCTGTCCATTTCGGAGGGTTATAATATTTTTGCTGACAACGACTGGTTTCAGGAAAATTTCGGAGATTTTCGTTCCAGATATGGCATACACAGCATTTTAGAAGGTTCCTTTTTCCAATTCCCCAGTGTGGAAGAAAAATGGGCTTTCTCAAGTCGGTTGATCAGCCGGAAAAGCTATCTGGAACAACCGAGCCGGATGATGCAAGATCTTTTCGCCCTGGTCGATGGAGAAAAGACTGTTTTGTCGTGACCTCCAATACAGAGGATCATTTTGTTCCCGTCGGATTTACCAGGGAGCAGGTATTTGAAATGGAAGGCAGGATGACCCAGTCCCGCTGTGCTTCCGGCTGCTGCAAGGATGTGTATGAGAACCGGGATGACGTTCTTCGCATGGCTGAAGCCGAAAAGAACGGGCGTGTCCCCTCTGGCCTGATCCCCCGCTGTCCCAGATGCGGCAGTCCCCTGACCGTCAATATCGCAGACAGCAATTCTTTTTTCCAGACAGCATATT
>CASERA010000246.1 GCA_949290175.1 uncultured Ruminococcus sp. | reverse complement strand
TTTATTCCGGATTATAATAATATTATTCCGACGAAGCCGTATACAGAAGACATTCAGGGACTCCCGGTCATCAATATCCGTCATGTACCATTGAATAATGCATTAAATAAGTTTATCAAACGGCTGGTGGATTTGTTTGGAGCAATTGTAGCACTTATCCTTTTCTCACCGGTCATGCTGGCTGTATCTGTATTGATTAAGCTGACAGCACCGGGACCGTTGATTTTTAAACAGGAGAGAATCGGACTGCAGAACAAACCATTTTATATGTATAAATTCCGTTCTATGGTTGTTCAGAAAGAAAGTGAAGAGAAAAAGGGATGGACAACCAAGGACGATCCCCGGGTAACGCCGATTGGAAAATTTATTCGAAAAACCAGTATTGATGAACTGCCGCAGCTTTTCAACGTTCTGAAGGGAGATATGAGTCTTGTAGGGCCTCGTCCCGAAAGGCCACTGTTTGTAGAAAAATTCAAAGAAGAAATTCCAAGGTATATGATAAAGCACCAGGTTCGTCCGGGACTTACCGGCTGGGCTCAAATCAATGGATATCGAGGGGATACTTCAATCAGGAAAAGAATCGAATGCGATTTGTACTATATCGAAAACTGGACGTTGGGACTTGATTTTAAAATCATTCTCCTGACATTCCTGAAAGGATTTATCAATAAAAATGCATATTAAGCTGATAATGGAGGCGGAGTGATGTTTCGTAGTAATCGGGACAGGATGTCCCTGCGTCAGAGGAAGAAGCTGCTGAAAAGGCGTCAGAGAAAAAGAAAGTTTTTCCTGATTTTGGAAATGCTTGTTCTTGCAGTTCTTCTTTTTACAGCATTCATCATGTATAAATTGGAAAAAATGGAGCAGCATACATTAAATAAAGAAAATCTGGAAATGCATGAAACCCAAAAGGGCTTTACCAATGTTGCTTTGTTCGGTCTGGATTCGCGGGAAGGTGAACTGGGCAGCGGAGTCAGAAGTGACAGCATTATGATTGCCAGTATCAATGATATCACGGGTGAGGTGAAAATTGCGTCTGTTTACCGCGATACTCTGCTTCAGCTAAGTGACGGGACTTATGATAAGGCAAATGCAGCCTATGCCTATGGCGGACCGGAAGAAGCAGTCGCTATGCTAAACAGGAATCTGGACTTGGATATTGATAAATACGCAACAGTTAACTTTAATTCGCTGGCAGATATCATAGATATTCTGGGTGGAATCGAAGTGGAGCTTACCAGTGAAGAGATATTCTGGCTGAACGGATATGCAGCGGAAACGTCTCAGGTTGTAGGAAGACAGACCAATGGTATTGATGAAAATTCACCGGGTGTGCACCATTTAGATGGGATTCAGGCAGTCTCTTATACAAGAATCCGTTATACCGATGGAGGAGATTTTAAACGTGCAGAGAGACAGCGGATTGTGCTGGAAAAGGTCATTCAGAAAATGAAAATAGCCGGACCGGTAAAGTGGAACCGGATTCTGGATACCGTTCTTCCGGAAATGTCGACTAATCTGACTACACCGACAATTATGAAACTGGGAATCAATATGCTGCGGTATAAAGTCGGAGAGACAAGAGGTTTTCCATTTGATATTACCACATCTGAAAATGTCATTGGTCTGGAAGGTTCCTATGCTGTGGCGATTGGACATGCAGACAATGTAAGACAGCTTCATGGATTTCTGTTTGGAGATGAGTCATATCAAGTATCAGACAAGGTACAGCAGATTAGCGAGGATGTAGCATATCTGACCGGTGTATACCCAGAAGATTATATACAATAAACAGTGATAAAGAGGAAACATATGAATTGTAATATATTTTTAGACAGGAAACTTCATTATATATCCTATGCTGCAGTTTATCTGGCAGGCTTCTTGTCTGCAAAAGCAGGACTGAACTATCTGGCGGCAGTTCTGTTGGCAGCGGAAGCATTGTTTTTATTTATTTTGAATTTTCGTGAGACAAAAAATCTGGTGGATTTCAGAGGGCTTTTTACGTTAGCTTGGGTTGGCGGAGAAGGGATTGCCTGCATGAAATTAAGCAGGCTTCAGAGCGAATGGGAAACTATGACCTGGCTGGCGTTTTTCCTGATTTATTTTTGTTTTAACCTGGGATATGATTTCTGGATAAGCAGAACGTCCGGGAAAGAAAACGAGGAATTAAAAAGAAGTGAATCCCAGGCGGCGAAAGTGCTGATGTGTATCATGCTGTTGGCAGCAGCTTCCGTAGGATGTTTTCTTCTGGAAGCAGCAGTGGTAGGATATATTCCGCTGTTTGATTCTGCGCCGCATGCATACTCATACTTCCATGTTTCAGGTGTCCACTATTTTACGATCAGCTGCATTCTAATTCCGGCACTTTCAGTGCTGTATGTCCGTCTTGTGCCTCAGCTTCGAAAGAAGAGTATAGTGGCACTGGCGATTGGAAATTCTATTGCGGCTGCAATTCCGATTCTGTGTGTTTCCAGATTTCAACTGTTGTTTGCAGTAGGATTTGCGGCAGTCACATATCTGATGCTTTACAAAAAAATCACATGGAAGATGATTGTGGGATTGATTGTTGTAATGGTGCCTTTATATGTGATGCTTACAGTGGCAAGACGGCATGATGTGAAATATCTGAATGGAATATTTGAAATGAAAAATTCCAAAATGCCGATTTTCATTACTCAGCCGTATATTTACATTGCCAATAATTTTGAAAATTTTAACTGTATGGTACAGCAGCTGACAGAGCATACGATGGGACTGAAAATGCTGTTTCCTGTATTTGCTCTGACAGGATTAAAATTTGTATTTCCACAGCTGACATCATTTCCTCTGTATCGTACGAAAGAAGAACTGACAACAGTGACGATGTTTTATGATGCTTATTATGATTTCGGTATTTTCGGAATTATTGTATTTTCACTGGTTCTGGGACTTGCTGCGGCGGCATTGCTTCGATGGACATTCCGAAACAGAAATCCTGTGACGTATCTTTTCTACGGGCAGGCTGCGATTTATCTTGGACTTTCATTTTTTACAACATGGTTCAGTAACCCCACAACATGGTTCTGGTTTGGCATGACACTGGTAATGTATTGGTTTATCGGATATCAAGGGAAAAGGAAGAAATAGAAATGACACAAAATTTGACGGCAGATATTATAATTCCTACATACAATCCGGATGATAAGGTTATCCGGCTGGTAAAATGCCTTCTTAGCCAGAGTTGTCCGCCCCGCCGGATTTATTTGATTGATACGGAGACAGGAAAATTCCCCGGTGAGTTGGAAAAAATATCGGAACATGTGATTGTCAGACATATCAGACCGGAAGAATTTGACCACGGCGGGACGAGACATCTGGGAGCAGAGTTGTCAGATGCAGAAATCCTTATTTATATGACTCAGGATGCAGTTCCGGCAGATTGTGAGCTTTTGAAAAACCTTCTGTCCGGATTTGAAGATGAGAAGACAGCGGCTGTTTATGGCAGGCAGCTTCCCGCAGAAGACTGCCAGCTGATAGAAAGGTATACCCGGAGTTTTAATTATCCCGAAAAGAGCAGGATGAAGTCAAAAGAAGATTTGGAAGTTCTGGGAATTAAAACGTATTTTTGCTCAAATGTCTGTGCGGCATACCGGAAAAGTGTATATGAAGAACTGGGCGGATTTGAGAGAAAGACGATTTTTAATGAAGATATGATTCTGGCGGGAAAAATGATTCAGGCAGGATATCAGATATTTTATGCGGCAGATGCCAGAGTAATCCATTCTCATAATTACGGATGTCTTCAGCAGCTGCAGCGTAATTTTGATTTGGCAGTTTCACAGGCGGACCATCCGGAAATTTTTTCAGGACTGCCTTCTGAAGGGGAGGGCATCCGTCTGGTGATGAATACGGCAGGGTATCTGCTGAAGATGAAAAAACCGTGGCAGCTGTTTTCGCTGGTCGGAAAAAGTGGATTCAAATATCTGGGATACCGGTTGGGAAAATGCTATAAGAAGCTTCCAAAATGGCTGATTATGAAGTGCACAATGAACCCGAGGTACTGGGGGAACCTGTGAAGTTCACAGTTTTTTCATTGATGTTTCCAGGAAAATAATGTATGATGGTAAGTGCATAATTTGGGCAAGAATGATTCTGCACAGACAATGAAGAAAGGAATTTGCTATGGCGAACGAGAGAAGACGGTCGAATGCGAATGCAAGACCGCGCAGGAGAAGTGCTTCCGAAAGAAGCAGGACCGGTTATGAAACCAGAACAAAGTCAGCCGGGTCAGGTAATCATTCAGCAAAACGCAGGACTGCGGCAAATGCCGGCAGCCAAAGGCGGCGTTCAGGGAAGCGGAGAAGTAAGGGATTTGCATCCTGGTCGCTGGGAAAGAAGATTATTGTGATTTTGGCAGGTGTGCTGGTATTTCTTATTACGGCAGCAATTGCCGTGGTTGCGAGTAAATGGGGCAAAATCAATGTCGTGGAACTGGATATAGATAAGTTGAATATTTCAGAAGAAGCCCAGGATAACGGAACAGGATACCTGAATGTGGCATTGTTTGGTCTGGATAAAAGAGAAGCAGACCCGGAACTGGGAGTCAGAAGTGACACCATTATGATAGCAAGTTTGAACAGAGAAACAAAGAAAATCAAATTGGTATCCGTATACAGGGATACGCTGATGAAACTCTCTGATGATACTTATAATAAGGCAAATGCGGCTTATGCATTTGGCGGAGCAGAGGATGCGGTTGCCATGCTGAATGAGAATCTGGATTTGAATATTCAGGAATATGTGACAGTGGATTTCTCTGCACTGGTGGATGTCATAGATGCTCTTGGAGGTATTGACCTGGAGATTACAGAAGAAGAGATTCCATACTTGAATAACTATGTTGTAGAAATTATTGAAAATATTGGCCAGGATTCCGCACCGGTACTGGAACCGGGAATGCAGCATCTAAATGGTATACAGGCTACTGCATATGCACGTATTCGTTACGGCGGCGGAGATGATTACAAACGTGCGGAAAGACAGAGAAAGGTTCTGGAGCAGGTGATACAAAAGGCGCAAAAGGCAAAATTGTCTGCACTGAATAAAATGATTGATAAAGTATTTGATAAAGTGGAAACCAGTTTTTCTCTCACAGAAGTGATTGCTTATGCAAAAGATGTGAAGTCCTATACTTTGGGAGAAACTCAAGGATTTCCATATGAATCTACAACAGCTCTGCTGGATGTGGGAGATTCTATTATTACCACCTCATTGGAGGATGATGTAGTAAAACTGCATGAATTTCTGTTTGGAGAGACGGATTATACTCCGTCATCAGCCGTAAAGCTAATTAGCAAGGCAATTAAAAATTCCACGTATGATACAGGACAGTCTTATGATACCGAAGGTTCGGGATATTACGACGGATATGGATATTCTGATTATAGCACTTATAATTCGGGATACGGTGATTCCACGAATAACAGTTATACGGACAACAGTAATTATACAGACAACAGCAGTAATACAGACAACAGCAGTAATACAGACAATGGCGATTATCCAAATAGCAGTAGTAATACGAACAGTAATAACGAAAGCGGTTCCGATTTTCCAAGTGATGATATAATCAGTGGAGGAGAAGGAGCAGATGGCGGCTATAATGCGAGCGGTGATTATGATACAAGCAGCAGTTATGCCAGTGGTACAAAATATGATAGTACAGATACCGGCTATTAATAGATAATGTACATGCTTTCTGAACGGCAGAATAGATAAATTAAGAAAAGAGGGAATATACATGAAGATGTTAAAGAAGATAAGTGCTCTTTTATTTGCAGTATGTTTTTTCATGCTGTGCCCATCCTTATGGCTGCATGCAGCAGAGGGGACACTTCAGTTTTCAGAC
>CASERA010000245.1 GCA_949290175.1 uncultured Ruminococcus sp. | reverse complement strand
ATAGAAATTGCTACCAGAATTGCAATAATCGCTACTACAATCAGTAACTCCGCAAGCGTAAAACCTTTTTTGTTCATTTTTTTCTTTAACATACTCATTTCCTTTCTTTTACTTATTCTAAATTATGATGTTGGGGTCAAAAGATATTTTTGCCCCATGTAACTATTGTTGTATCTATCTCAAGAGCAGTATGGGTTGCTTATGTACTGCCCGTTGAGCCGGAGGAAAACGTCCGGTATACCGGACTTCGCAAAAGCATATCTGTTTTCGCCGTTTTGTTCCGCTACATCAGTTCATACATTGTGAACATCGGCAGATAGATAGCAATTACAATAAAACCGGCAAATAATGCCATTAAAATCATGATTGTAGGCTCCAGTTTCTGTATCGCCTTTGCAGTGGCATTCTGTGCCTCATTATCATAGTAACTTCCAATTGTTTCCAGTGTGGTTTCCAGTTCTCCGGTTTCCTCACCTATGACACACATCTCCGTCAGCGCATTCGGAAAATATTTGCTGTCACGCATACAGTCTCCCAGACGTCTGCCTTCTTCAATGCTTCCAGTCATGTCGGAAACCTCCCTGCCCATCACATAATTATCCAGGACTCTTCCGGTGATTTCCAGAGCCCGGCTTACACTCAGCCCGGCTGCCAAAAGTGCCGTCATCGTATTCGCAAACTGTGCAGCGCCGTTCAGCACTGCAATGTTTCCCAGTACAGGAACCTTTAGCTTCACCTTATTCCACCAAATTTTTCCTTTTTCTCTATTTGTATATATTTTAAATATAACGGTAAAAATCAATAAAATCAACACCATCCACCAGATATTATTTCTGGTAAATTCTGATACGGCAATCATTCCTTGGGTAATCGCAGGAACTTCACCATCCAAATCAATAAATGTCGCTGTAATTGTCGGCACAACTTTTATCATTACAATCGCAAGAACGACAATCGCCACAATCAAAACAAAAATCGGATAAGACATTGCCTGCTTTACCTTTTGCCTCGTCTTATAGGACTTGTCATAATACTTATGCAGGGTTTCAAACGAATTCTCAATGGTTCCCGATTCCTCCCCTGCCCGTATTGTCTCTATGAAAGTTGCCGGTAGTTCCGGACAGTTCTTCTCAAAACTTGACGCAATCCCTGCGCCCTTAGACACACCCTCTGCAGATTTTTCCAACATTTTTTTCAGCTTTTTATCTTTCACCTGCCTGCTGATCAACATCATACATGTATCAATGGGAACACCGGACTGGAGAATAATCGAAAACTGGGAGCACATAACAGACAGTGATTTATGATCTACCTTCGGCTTTCCGATTTCTTTTGCAAGAATTCCCCCTTTTTCTCTGGCAGGTCTGATCTCCAAAACGATGGGACAACTGTTTTTTACTTGCATAACTGCTGTGTATTCATCAGATGCTTCTACAACTCCACTGACCTTTGTTCCATCTGCCGTCATTGCTTTATACTGATATGTCACCTGTTCTCCCTCCTTTCACCGGCATCTTCTACAATTCTATCTTACATTTTTCTTCATATATTCTTTGTCATGAGCAGCTTCCTGTGCTGTTTTTGCATCAATCAGCTGTTCTCTCACCATACGGATTAAGGCGTTATCCATTGTCACACTTCCTTCTGAGGCCCCGCTTAACATTGCCGAAAACATCTGCGGCGTCTTGCCTTCACGAATCAGATTACGAATTGCCGGATTCACTACCATAACCTCACAAGCTGCCACACGTCCTCTTTGTGCTTTTCGAGGAAGAAGCTGCTGGGAAAGAACCGCCCTTAAACAAGTAGAAAGTTCCATTCTCATCTGTGGCTGTCTTTCTGCCGGAAAAGAACCTACAATACGGTCAATTGCATCCGGTGCAGAATTTGTATGCAGTGTCGCAAATACCAAATGACCTGTTTCCGCTGCTGTCAACGCGGTTTCGATGGTATTTGGATCTCTCATTTCTCCTATCAGAATGATATCCGGGTCTTCTCGAAGGATTGCCCGAAGTCCATCGGCATAACTGCAGGTATCCGTCCCGATCTCCCGCTGATTGATGATACACCGGTCCGGCGTATAAATGTACTCTATCGGATCTTCCAGTGTAATAATATGTTCATTTCTTGTATGATTAATTTCATCTAAAACCGCAGCCAGCGTAGTGGATTTTCCACTTCCTGTCTCTCCGGTTACCAATATAATTCCTTTATTCCATGAAGAAAACTCCTGTACTACCGGAGGCAGTCCCAATTCCTGCAATTTGGGAATCCTGCTGCTTAAAATACGAAGTGCTGCTGAAACGCTGCCCTGCTGTCTGAACAAGTTGATTCTGACACGTTCGCCTGCAATCGTTTTTGCCAAATCCAGCTCTCCGATTTTGGCTATTTTTTCATATTCTTCTCCTGCAATCTCTCTTGCGTAATCTTCACAGTCTTCCTCTGAAAGAGGTGCAAACGGCATACTCACCAATTCGCCGTCCAGGCGGTATTTTGGCGGTAATCCGCATACTAAATGAATGTCCGAGGCACCGTCGCTGCGTGCCGTTGTTATTAGTTCTTCTATTCTCATCTTTTTCCTTACTCCACAATACTAATTGTTCTGCAAAGTTCCTCAATACTGGTCACACCCTCTTCTGCCAGCTTTAAACCATTCTTCATCATTGGTATAAATCCAGATTCCGCTATCATCTGACGAAGCTCTGCCCTCGGTCTTCCGTCTGTAATACAGTCACGAATACTCTGATTCAGAATCAAGATTTCAAACACTCCAATTCTGCCCTGGTACCCACTGTGAAAACACATCGGGCAGCCTCGACCTTTATAGAAGATTCGATGGTCTGTCATGGATATTCCCGTCAAATCTTTTTCCATATCCGTAGGTTCTTCCTCTTTCCGGCAATTAGTACAGATTCTTCTTACCAGACGCTGTGAAACAATCCCTCTGACACCTCCGGCAATCAAGTATGGCTCCACACCCATATCACGGAGTCTATCCAATGCGGAAACTGCATCTTCTGTATGAATTGTAGAAATTACCAGGTGACCGGTCATAGCTGCTCTCATGGCGATTTCCGCAGTTTCCCCGTCACGAATCTCTCCGATTCCAATGATATCCGGGTCCTGTCTCAATACAGACCGAAGTGCATTTGCGAAAGTCATTCCTGTCTTTTCATTAATCTGTACCTGAGTTACGCCCTCGATCTGATATTCTACCGGGTCTTCCAGCATGATCAGATTGACCTCTTCTGAGCGCATTTCCTTAATCATTGTATACATTGTAGAAGATTTACCGCTCCCAGTCGGTCCCACAATCAGAATTACTCCACTGTTATTCTTCAGCAGCCTGTCAAATTTCTCGCCATTTTCTCCTACAATTCCAATTCCTTCCCTTGTCAGCATATCCTGATTCTTCATCAGAAGACGGATTACCACTTTCTCTCCAAATATAGTCGGAAGCGTAGACAAACGCAAATCTACGTCCTGCTGTTTAATTCGCATTGCAGCTCTTCCGTCCTGTGGGATACGTCTTTCTGCAATATCCATATGTCCCATCACTTTCAAACGGGAAATTACAGACTGCTGAAGTTCTTTCGGAATGGATAACGTTTTCATCAAACGGCCGTCCACACGGATACGGACATTCATTTTTTCCGCTCCCGGCTCAATATGTATATCACTGGCACGTTCTGTCACTGCACGTTCAATAATTGAATTTACCAGACGAACGGTAGGCGCTGCATCTACATCATCTACATCCTGTTCCTGTGGTGCATTTTCTTCTTCATCCGTCACTCCGGCTTCCTGGCGCATTTGAGCCATTGCTTTTACGGCGCCCTCATTTTCATAGAGGATATTATATGCTCTGCTAATACCGGCTTCCGTGCTAATCATAGGAAGGATTTTCTTTCTTGTTACAACACGTGCTTCTTCCACTGCCATAAAATTCAATGGATCGAGCATCGCCAGATACAGGACATCCCCTACCACTCGAACAGGAATAATCCCGTTTTTCTGTGCGATGTTCTTCGGAAGGAGATTCACCATCTCCGGGTCAATATTTGTTTCTGCCAAATCAATAAAATCGATTCCCAACTGGGCGCGCAGCATCTCTATCAGCTGTGCTTCAGTAATGAATTTGTTTTCAATCAAAACCGTTCCCAACCGCTTTCCCGAGCCTTTCTGCATCTGCAGTGCTTGCATCAGCTGCTCTTCCGTCAGCAGTTTTGCATCGATTAACATTTCTCCCAATCGTTTATATTTCATATGAACCCCCTTCGCTTAAAAATCACTCTGCATTCATGGGACGAACGCTTATTTCCTGTTCCTCATATACCTTACTTTGATGATATATTTTTATCTGATAAGTAAATATCCCATTTTCATACCTTAGATTTTCTATTTTGGGCACAAGACCACCGGTAATCGTTTTCCCAGTCAGCAGAGGTACTTCTTCCGATGCTGCTTCTGTTACTATATATATATTATCATTTTTATTCTCTAAATGGATACGGCATTCTCTTTGTGTACTGTAAAAGCTTGTTTCCCCGATATCTCTTGCATTCCGCAATTCCGAAGACACGGCGGAAGCCGTTGTTGACAAAAGCGTTTGAGCTTCTGCCCGCAGCGTAATATTCTGATATGCATCTTTTACAACTGTAATTCCGCCGCCAATAAAACTAAAAGTCAAAGCAATAATCAAAACTGCAGCCAGCATTTCTGACATACTGAATCCCTGGGATGTTTTTAATTTCTGCATTATTCCCACTACCTCATACCTATACTGTTTATTTCGCATACGATACCAGCTTTCCGTCATCGCTTTTATATATGTTTACATCCACCTCGGACTCCATAGAGCCTGAGCCGGTGATAGTAACTCGCCCTGTCTCTGACTCACCGGATTGCATTTCTACTTGATTCACATCCTCATAAAAGTTCCTTACCGTCTCATCACTGCTGTTCATCATGCGATGTGAAACCATAATCATAGATGCCAGCATCAACAGCGCCACCCCGGCTATCAGTGCCGCAACCAACGCTTCCGCCAAAGTCTCACCACTTGAATTCTTTAGCTTTTGCTCTATTTCTTTCATGATTTTGTAATCT
>CASERA010000244.1 GCA_949290175.1 uncultured Ruminococcus sp. | reverse complement strand
CTTAAATTATGGTGCATTTGCAATTCCGTCAGAGGATGGAACATGTGGTCTTGTGGGAACAGCGGCAAATGGGCTTTCTGTAAGTTCTGCTTCTTCTAATATTGAAGCAGCAAAGACATTTGCTAATTTCTGTGCGACAAAAGAGGCTCAGACAATCTGGGTGCAGTCCCAAGGTGCTGTTTCAGCGACAGATGAAATTGAAGCTTCAACAGAAATCGCGAAAGAAATTTCCGAAAGTGGACAGGGAAATTTATATAGAAGCTGGCAGAATGTGCTAAGTTCATATTCTTCTACAGGACAGGCATCAACGATTTGGGCAGATGATTTTACAGAGATTTTCACAGGAAAGATGACAGTTGATGAACTATGCGATGAAATTGCAGCTGAGATGTAGTATAAGGAATAATGCCAAAATGCCGGTCTGGGAATCATCAGGCCGGCATTTTTAAGAGAGTGAGGCGATAAGAATGAGAAAAGGAAAAAACAGAAATTATCTGTTCTTTATACTCCCTGGTTTTATATTTTATTCCATATTCGTTGTTTTACCGATTATATGTGTCATGGTATTAGGATTTACGAATTGGTCCGGGTTAGGAGAGATAAAGTTCATTGGTTTGGATAACTTTATTACTATTTTTACAGATGACAGATTTACGCCGACATTTTTTAATGCAATAAAGAATAATTTGAAATATTTGCTGTGTGTATGGTTGATTATCACACCAATTCAGTATTTGATAGCCTATGTACTCTATATAAAGATACCTGCGCACAAGTATATTAAATTCATGGTATTTCTGCCATATGTCATCAGTACGACGATTGTCGGCTTTTTTTCAACGTTAATTTTTAACCCCAATATCGGTTTCTTGAATGAATTCCTGGAAAAGATGGGAATGGGGACAGGTTCTTGGTTCGGAGACCCACATTGGGCATTTAAATTATTGATTTTGTTGGTTATATGGCAAGGCTCCGGTTCCGGCATTATGATATTTTATTCTAACTTTATGGATATTTCACAGGATGTTATGGAGGCCTGTCGTGTGGATGGATGTACGGAATGGCAGAGATTCTGGCATATTCTTCTTCCACTGTCCTTGCCGTCCTGTGCTTCAATTATTACTATGAGTACAATCTGGGCACTCGCCATTTTCGATTTACCATATATCCTGGGAGGAGGAAACGGTGGAGTGAACGGTTCTTTGGATTTTGCGAATACCGTATTTTACCGTTATACATTTGGAAGTGGTCTCAATGGAAAGCAGGATTACGGATTCGGTGCAGCAATCTGCCTTATTATGTTTATTATCATGCTGATTGTTACATTTATCCAGAACAAAGTGCTGGCAAAATTTGAATATGATAATTAAGGGGAGGGGTGTATTATGAGGAAAAAAACAAAAGTCGATGATTTTTCCGTACAGGCTGGAAATGGTGTAATGTCGGGAAAAGCAAAATTAATCCGATGGCTGATATCTATCCTTCTGATTATATACACTTTTTTTACAATTTTTGTTGTAGGAGCAACATTTTTGAATTCACTTAAAAATAAAAGTGATTTGGTAACGAATTTTGTAGGATTGCCAAAATCAGTGACGTTCTCTAATTATGCTGCAATCTTATTAGAAGGGGATTTCCTGTTGTATTTTAAGAATTCTCTGATTTTGACTGTATGCGGAACTGTGGGATGCGTTCTTCTTGCAGCGATGGCGGCATATGGTATTGCACGATATGAGTTTAAAGGAAAGGCGTTTTTGTCCAGTTACTTTTTGATTGGAATGATGGTACCGATTCAGGTGAGTGTACTTCCGTTGTTTTTGATTCTGAGAGAAATGGAACTTTTGAATCATCTGTTAGGATTGATTCTGGTGTACGTATCACAAATATCTATGTCCTGTTTAATCTTTCAGAAGTTTTTTAGGACAATACCAAAAGCGTTGGAGGAATCAGCAAGGTTAGACGGGTGCCATGACATGGAAATTTTCTTTAGGATTGTGCTTCCTATATGTAAACGGGTGATTTTTACCATGGCATTGATCACCTCTATTGGGTACTGGAATGATTTTTATATGCCGATGATTATTCTTGGAAATAAAAATGTAAAGACCCTGACATTGGCGATTTACCAGTATATTGGTCAGTTTACAAAGTATATGAGTGAATCAATGGCAGCGGTTATTATAACATTGATACCGATTATTATCATATATTTCCTGTTTTCTACACAGATTGTGGAAGGGCTGACAGGAGGAGCGGTAAAAGCCTGATATTTCTTGAACTTAGAGAAGGAAAACAGGTCGAGTGAATGTAGATTGTGCCTGTAAAATGCTGTTTGTGCCAGAATAATTGAAATTCTGAGTTCGAGTTAATATGATTATGGATATATGATTTGAGGAGGAAGGAGCAGGAAGCTATGCAGATTAAATTAACCTGTACAAAGGGAGGAAATATATCATATCAGTATCAGCAGCAGAGCATTGATTTTAAAGAGGATATCGAAGGGGTGGAAAATGAGGTGGTGAACCTCTATCCTCGTTGCTGCTTTGAGGAATTTGAGGGATTCGGAGGAGCGATAACAGACTCTGCAGCGTATGTGTATTCGCTTATGGATGAAGAACAGAAACGAACACTGATGGAAACGTATTTTTCGGGAGAACAGATGAAATACCGCATGGTGCGTATTCATATGGACAGTTGTGATTTCTCCACAGAGATGTATGAGGCGGT
>CASERA010000243.1 GCA_949290175.1 uncultured Ruminococcus sp. | reverse complement strand
TCCATTCAGTAATACACTTAATTGTTTAGTATAACACATTTTACCAAAAAAAATACCCTCCGACAGAGAGGATATCTTTTTTGTTTCTATATGAACTTACTCATTATATCTTTTAGCACTTCAAAATCAATCGGCTTAGAAACGTGGGCATTCATACCCGCCCTCCTGGTCAATGCGATATCTTCTACAAAAGCATTTGCTGTCACTGCGATAATCGGAATATGTTGTCCATCTTTTTTCCTGGATTGGCGAATACGCTCCGCCGCCTCACATCCATCCATTACCGGCATCTGCATGTCCATAAGAATGAAGTCAAAATAGCCGTCCGGACAGTTCTCAAATACTTCAACTGCTTCTTTTCCATTCCATACCTGAACAACCGACATACCACATTCTTTCAATATTTCTGTGGTAATTTCCATATTAATCTCATTATCTTCTGCCAGAAGAATACGAATATCACTTAGATTATTTTCTTTCTCTTCCTTTGCCTCCACATTGACTTTTCCCGTTTCTTCGCTGACCAGACATGATATCATCACGTCAATACTACTTCCTTTTCCAATCTCACTTTCAATATTTATGGTACCGTTTAATTTATGAACCAGTTCATAAACAATTGACATCCCAAGTCCGGTTCCTGATACACTGGCAGCTCCAAACTGTGTTTCTCTCTCAAATGGAATGAAAATCTTCTTTAAAAATTCCTGACTCATGCCGGTGCCATTATCTTTGACCTTAAAGCAATATTTCCTGTATTTACTGTTGTAATCTTTTGTTTCACTCACAGACAACTCTATTTTGCCCTCTCTCTTTGTAAACTTAAATGCATTGGACAAAAGATTATTTAAAATCTGCTGAATCTTTCCCCAGTCACTGATAATATAACTGTCCTCTATATTGATTTCCGTCATAAAAGTCTTGCCCTCTGACTCCGCCTGAATACGAAAAATAGAAATCAAATCTTCCAGATTCTTTTTGATATCAAAACTTTCGTTTTTCAGCTGTATTTCTCTCTGCTCCATTTTTGACATATTAAGGATGTCATCAATCAAAGAAAGAAGCTGATTACTGAGCATTGTAATCTTTTTCAGAGATTCTGTTCTTTTTTCCTTATCATCCGGATTCCGCTGAATCAGATTTGACAGCCCTATAATCCCATTCAAAGGTGTCCGCATATCGTGCGACATCTGGGAGAAAAATACACTCTTGGATTTTGCCATGCGGTCCACTGATTCCAAAGAATTCTTCAGCAGCTCCATACGTAATAAATCTTGTTCTTTTTCACGATCAATATCCTTAAAGCACAGCACAATGGAATTATCCTGAAAGGATTCATCATACAGCATCTGTACATGAACCCATCGGTACTGCCCACCGAACAACCGTTTAAAATCACCACCAAAATCGCCGCCTCTATTCTTTATCAGTTTTCTCATATTCTCGATTGAAAAAGTCTCAAAAAACTGTTGACTGTCCTCTTCTGCTATAACAGTTCGCAAAGCTTCTACAAGTACTCCATAATCCGCTTTGCCCGGAAGATGTTTACATACATCATCTTCACCCTTCAGCATCTGGTACTTCCCATTTTCCAGATTAATCAAATAAATAGAATAATATAAATTTCCCAGAACTCCTATAATATCATTAGAAATTTTTACTTTTCTATTTGCACGATAATCTGTGATAACAAATACAATCAACATTGCCAGAGACAATCCTACCACTCCAAGAAAAATCCTCCAGGAACTGATGACTCCTTTTAAAAGCTCATCATATGGGATTGTAACAACCGAATACCAGCCAGAATCTAACTGATAGTAATAAACTCCACTCTCTCTTCCATCTATTTCAATCAAAGAGGAATCGTAATCCTCATATTTTCCTTCTTCTATTTGTGTAAAAATACGATATATCTGCTCCTGTACTTCATCTTCGGAAATATCCTCAATTGAGCTCTCCAGAAGATTTCCTTTTGAATCACAGAGAAAATAGTTGCTTCCTTCAGGCAGCCTATTAGATTCGTGTTGTGATACCCTGTTGCCAACATATATATCTACCCCCACTACATCTTGTGTACCTTTTATTTTCTTTGCCAGCGTTACTACATTCGTATTAAGCACGGCATCAGAATACACATCCGTATAGATA
>CASERA010000242.1 GCA_949290175.1 uncultured Ruminococcus sp. | reverse complement strand
GATAATTTGTGCATCAGTAATGGTATTATTTTCAATGTTTTTTTCATCAGATAATAAAGTGATGATATTTATTGACCGGGTTCTTTCATATCGTTTACGTCTTGGTAAAAAAGGAATTGATTTATATGGACTGCCATTTTTGGGGCATTGGATACCAATGCAGGGGAATGGAAGTACAACGGAAGAACAAGTGCATTATTTCTTTTTAGATAGTTCATATTTATATGTTTTACTTCAATATGGCATTGTTATTTTTGCAATAATTTTATGTGTAATTTTGATTATTAATTTTAGAGCGAAACTGGCAGGAGAATGGGTACTTATCCTAATTATTGCAATTATGGCAATTCAATGTATGGTAGAACATCATTTAATGAATATGGCATATAATCCATTTTTATGGGCATTGTTGGCAGATTTAAAGTATCAAATACAGGTAGATGAAAAAGAAAAAAGAGGAAAAATATGGATAAGAAAACGTGTATAATAAAAAAATATCCAATTTTGATAGGCTTTTTTGCTATTATTTTATTAATTCTTATTATTGTGGGATATCGGGAGTTCCAGGCGAAAGAGGCATTTAACCCCCAGTATACGACAGAAAAACAAAATAGAGAAGCTACAATAGATGGATTTACAGAGCCGAATCAAATTATTGAATATATAATGACAGCGGTACAAGAACAGGATTTGGATAAATTTTTACGCGGATGTGCGATAGATGAAGTAGCATTAAAGTCAAATATGGAAAAGTTTATAGAAAAAAAGGGAGTATTTGGTATTTATACGGCGTTAGCTCCTTCTATGAATTATAATTTCTATTTTCCTTTAGCATCAAGTGAACTCACAAATTATTATTCAGAAATTTTTGAAAGTATGATAACAAATCTGGAAGAGCCAAAGCAAATGAAAATAGATGGAATTCACTTTGTTCTGCCGTCATCAGAAAATGAGTCCGAATATAAATTAATGATGCAGCGAGAAACCGAAATGTGGGGAGCAGAAGCAATTTGTGAGATGTATGCCGAATACACTGTCGATCAGAAAAGCTATGCAACACAGTTTACTTTAATAAATTATTATGGTTACTGGAAATTGTTCGGGATTTCTTCTGAGTCGTTAGGAAGTGGTATATATGAATTGGAAAATCAGGATATATCAGATAAGGTAGAAGACGGTAAGGAGAAAGAATATAATAAATATTTAAAAGGTCTGTATGAGGAAAAATATGAAAAATTAGAAGAAACAGATAATATTAACGATATAAAGAATGAGTTACTGATTCCAAACTATTTTCTTTTAAATACAGTTTATGGAGAAACTCCACGAGAAGTAATTGAGAAATTTACTCTTTACTTAGAAAAAGGTGATTTGATGTCAGCTATGGCATATGGAGGAGTATCGGAAGAAAAAAAACTTGCAAAGATTATTGAAGACCAGAATTCATTTGCTGTTCAGATAAAATCTGTACTTTACAGTATTTTGGAAATTTCCATTGAAAGGGAAGAAACATCATTGGAAGAGCTGGGAGCGACAGCATCTCAAATTATTAAAGATTTAGATCCACAATATATCAAATATATGGATTTGATGGGAATAAAAAAAGTAAGCGAAAGTCAAGATACAGAGGAGTATGTGGCAGTATATAGATATGCTCAAAAATATTATTTATTAGGTTTTACATTGGTGAGTCATGACGGAGGATGGAAAATATTATCATTGTCCTCCAAAACTGAAAATTTAGAAAAGGGAGAAGTGCAGCAGATTTCTCAAGTAAAGATGGAGCAATTGTTGCAATAAAGTTGAGTTTAGGATTGGAGTGCAGAACATGTCAGAAAAGAAAGTTTCAGTGGTTATGAGCGTATATAATGAAACTGAAGAGGAGCTAAGGGGAGCAATTGAGTCAATTTTGGGGCAAACTTATGGCAATATTGAATTTGTGATTGTGCTTGATAATCCTGAGAATGAAAAGTTAAAAGCTGTAATTTTAGAGTATCAGAAAAATGATTCTAGAGTTAAAAGTATTTTTAATGATGAAAATAAAGGGCTTGTGTATTCTTTAAATAAGGCTCTTGAAAAAGCAGAAGGAGAATATATTGCCCGGATGGATGCGGATGATTATTCAGTATGCGACAGAATAGAAAAACAGATTAGATTTTTAGAAAAAAAAGAATTGGATTTTGTATATTCAGGAGTTATGTATATGGATGAATCTGGAAACAGTTTATATCCATCGGATATTGGGGGATTAACATATACGGCTGCTGTAAAAAGTATGAGATATAAAAACTGCAGCTTCCATCCAACATGGTTATTTAAAAAAGAAATATTAGATGTGTTAAAAAGATACCATGATGTACCTTATGCAGAAGATTATGATTTTATTTGTCGAACTATCAGCAAGGGTTATAAAGTGTGCGGAATGAATGAATGGTTATTGCAGTACCGTGTCAGAGCATCTGGAATATCTAACAGTAATAAAGTGAAACAAGATATTATGGCGGAATGTATTGGGAAAGAATATAGGAAACATCTGTCCTGTTATTCTACAGCAAATGTACTTCAGGAATATGATAAAAAAATAAGAGATAAAAAGTATTGTATCTTTATTGCCAAAAGATATGAATATGGGCAAAAATATAAAAAATTGTTTAGGGATGGAAAATTCTTTCAGGGAATAGGAATGATTATTATAGCATTTATAAAACATCCTGGATTGATGAAGGATATTTATCGAAAAGTATATTTGAAGAGAGCTAATAAAAGGACGATAGAGTAGGAGAAGAGGTATGCAAAAAAAAGTAGCGATACTGGT
>CASERA010000241.1 GCA_949290175.1 uncultured Ruminococcus sp. | reverse complement strand
TATCGAAGAAGTGAAGAATCAGATAGAGGCAGTCAAAGAGGAGAGACAGGAGGAAGTCGACCAGCAGATTGGAGAGATTTCTGAGATGAAATGGTATATCAATGACAGGGGAAGTCTGGCAGAATATGATGGGTATGGCGAGAATGCTGACCGTATGCGTGCCATAGGGCAGGTATTTCCGGTACTGTTTTTCCTTGTAGCAGCTTTAATCAGCCTAACTACAATGACGCGTATGGTAGAAGAACAGAGAACTCAGATTGGTACAATGAAAGCACTCGGATATTCCAGATATGCGATTGCAGGGAAATATATCGGGTATGCATTTTTAGCAACAATTGGAGGATGTATCTTTGGTATACTGATTGGAGAGAAAATCCTTCCATACATCATTATCAATGCCTATGGAATACTATACGTGCATATGGATACCATTCTTGTTCCATACAACTTGTATTATGGAGTTTATGCAACGGTGGCAGCACTTTTCTCCACCATTCTGGCAACGTTGTTTTCCTGCTTCAAAGAGCTGCGTGAACAGCCGGCAGAATTGATGCGTCCTCCGGCACCAAAACAGGGAAAACGTGTGTTGCTGGAGCGGATTCCGTTTATATGGAGAAGATTTAGCTTCATCTGGAAAGCAACTGTCCGGAATTTAGTTCGATATAAAAAACGATTTTTTATGACTGTGTTTGGTATCGGAGGGTGTATGGCACTTCTGCTGGTGGGATTCGGATTGAAAGATTCTATTTTTGACATAGAAAGAATTCAGTATCATCAGTTACAGCTATACGATGCCAGTATTATTCTGAATACAGATGCAGAATTGGAAGAGCGGGAAGCGCTTATAAAGGAGTTGGAAAGTGACAGCAGAGTGGCAGAATCAGCTATAAGCCTGTTAAGCCAGGTGACAGTGGAGAATAAAGGCACAAAGCAAGATGTCTATTTGAATGTTCCACAGGATTTGTCAGAATTTAGTCAGCTTGTGGTACTGCGTAACCGGGTGACGAAGCAGGAGTATGCGCTGAAAGATGACGGAGTAATCCTGACAGAGAAAGCAGCAAAAATGCTGGATGTACAAATCGGAGATAGGATAGTGATTCAGGATGATACAAAAGGAAATCTGGAAGTGGAAATTACAGATATCTGTGAGAATTATATGGGACATTATATCTACATGACACCGGCACTGTATGAAAAAATATATGGAGAAGAGCCGGAATACAATAGTATTTGTTTTAAAATGAAGGAAAATCAGATACATGCCCTTGAAGAAGTAGGAGAGACGGCACTGGGAGGAAGCGGTGCTTTGAATATCAGCTATACAGGCACCATAGAGATGCAGTTGGATGATATGCTGGGCAGTTTGAACATTGTGCTTGTTGTACTGGTGATTTCAGCGGGAATGTTAGCGTTTGTGGTTCTTTATAATCTGAACAGTATTAATATTACCGAGAGGCGAAGAGAACTGGCGACGATTAAAGTCCTGGGATTTTATGACAATGAGGTATCTGCATATGTATATCGGGAAAATATCATACTGACATTGATAGGCTCAGCAGCAGGAATGATTCTGGGAAAGATTCTACATCAGTTTGTAATTGTGACGGTAGAGATAGAATCTGCAATGTTTGGAAGGAATATCGACATCAGCAGTTTTGTATATAGCTTTCTGATTACGATGGCTTTCTCTGTGTTTGTGAACCTTGTGATGCATTTTAAGTTAAAGAAGATTGATATGGTAGAATCTTTGAAAAGTGTCGAATAGATGTTCACAAGACGGACATACTTCTTTGATATGATGAAAAACATAAAAAGCGGATGACAGGAGTGAATAAAGATGGAGAAAACAAAGATATTAGTTGTAGATGATGAAAGCAGAATGCGGAAACTTGTCAAAGATTTTCTGTCCAGAGAAGGATTTGTAGTTCTGGAAGCAGGGGACGGCATGGAAGCAATGGATATTTTTTATAAAGATAAGGAGATTGCTCTGGTTATTCTGGATGTCATGATGCCGAAAATGGATGGATGGCAGGTATGCAGAGAAATCAGAGCGCATTCCAAAGTACCGATTATTATGCTGACAGCACGGTCTGAAGAGAGGGATGAGCTTCAAGGGTTTGAACTAGGAGTGGATGAATATATTTCAAAGCCGTTTAGTCCGAAGATTCTGGTTGCAAGAGTAGAGGCAATTCTTCGAAGAACACAGGGAACAGATAATGAGGATACCATGGCTGCAGGCGGCATTGTTGTAGACAAAGCGGCACATACGGTAGAAATTGATGGGGCGCCAATTGATTTGAGTTTTAAAGAATTTGAGCTGCTTACATATTTCATGGAAAATCAGGGAATTGCTCTTTCCAGGGAGAAAATTTTGAATAATGTATGGAATTATGACTATTTTGGAGATGCAAGAACCATTGATACACATGTGAAAAAATTAAGAAGTAAGCTGGGTGTAAAAGGTGAGTATATTAAAACCATCTGGGGTATGGGATATAAGTTCGAGGTAGAAGGATGAAACACTCAATTAAAAAGCAGATGACGATAGGGTTTATCAGTCTGATTGTGTTGATTCTTGGAATGATGTTTGTGGTTTACTCCAAGTTTTTGGATGGGTATTATCTCATACATAAAGAAACAGATTTGATAGAAGTGCATGAGATGGTTGGAGACCTGATAGTTAATGGTAATGTAATGGACAATGATAAAGTATGGAAAGAGATGGAGCAGACCAATATTTCCATGCTGATTATGGAGCAGTTTGGTGACAGAACAGTGTTTACAATCCGGGGAGATAAAGACCAGTTGATGGGACAGCTGAAAGGATATCTTTTCAATCGAAATCAACAGCAGGGAGAGCTGCTGAAAAGTACTGATGCGTATGAGATACGCAAGACCAGGGATATGGGGGCAGGAATTGACTATCTGGAAATGTGGGGGACATATCCGGACGGGGAGGTCTTTATCCTAAGAACTCCTCTGGATAGTATTGGAGAGAGCACAACACTGGCAAATAAGTTTTTGGTTTATATCGGAGCCATGACGATTGTACTGGGGTGTTTTCTGGTCTGGTTATTTGCAAGAAAGATTACAGAGCCGATTACAGAGCTTGCGGTATTGTCTAAACGGATGTCAGAGCTGGATTTTGAAGCAAGATATACGGGTGGCGGAGATAATGAAATCGGAGTTCTCGGAGAAAATTTCAATATTATGTCGGAGCAGCTGGAGAAGACAATTTCCGAACTGAAGAGTGCCAATAATGAGCTGCAGAAAGACATTGAGCAGAAGGAGAAAATAGAAGACATGAGAAATGAGTTTCTTGGTAATGTTTCTCATGAATTGAAAACTCCAATTGCATTGATACAGGGATATGCTGAGGGGCTCAAAGAGGGAATCAGCGAAGATCCGGAAAGCCGGGAATTCTATTGTGATGTTATTATAGATGAGGCGGCAAAGATGAATCAGATGGTAAGAAATCTTTTGACGCTGAACCAGCTGGAATTTGGCAGCAATGAAGTGGAATTTACAAGGTTTGATGTGGCAAAGCTGATTGAGGGTGTGATACATAGTTGTGATATCCTGATACAGCAGGCAGAAGCGAGGGCGGAATTTATCTGTACCGGACCAGTATATGTGTGGGCGGATGAGTTCAAGACGGAGCAGGTCATCCGGAACTATCTGACCAATGCCATTCATCATGTGGATTATGAGCGAAGAATTGAGATACGTATTAGTCCGCAGGGCAGTACGGTAAGGATTACAGTATTCAATAGTGGAAATCCGATTCCGCAGGAAGATTTGAAAAAACTTTGGGACAAGTTTTACAAAGTAGATAAAGCGCATACCAGGGAGTATGGAGGCAATGGAATCGGTCTTTCTATTGTAAAGGCAATTATGGAGTCTTTTCATCAGAAATATGGTGTAAGAAATTTTGACAACGGTGTGGAATTCTGGTTTGAGCTGGATTGTGAATCCGCTCTACAGGAGACAGGAAATTAGGAGAAAAAGATGATAGCGATTATAGATTATGATGCAGGGAATATAAAGAGCGTGGAGAAAGCATTGCTTTATCTGGGGCAGGAAGTTGTTATTACAGATAACAGGGAAGCAATACTAAAGGCGGATAAAGTCATTCTTCCGGGAGTAGGAGCCTTTGGGGATGCGATGGAAAATCTGAGAAAACGAGGTTTGGACAGGGTAATACAAGAGGTAGTACAAAAACAAATTCCTTTTTTGGGTATCTGTCTGGGACTCCAGCTCTTATTCGAAAAAAGTGAGGAAGCACCGGGGGTGGAAGGCCTTGGGATTTTAAAAGGGGAAATACTGAGATTTCCCAAGTCGGAAGGATTGAAAATCCCTCATATGGGATGGAATTCCCTCCATTTGGAGCATAATGGAAGGCTGTTTCAGGGGGTAGAGGAACAAGCATTTGCTTATTTTGTACACTCTTATTACCTGAAAGCACAAGAGGAGGAAATTGTAAAGGCTTCTGCGGAATATGGTGTTCATATCCATGCTTCCGTGGAAAAAGGAAATATTTTTGCATGTCAGTTCCATCCGGAAAAGAGTAGTGATGTGGGCTTGAAAATACTGAAAAATTTTGTGGAACTGGGCTAGGAGGGGGACTGGATGTTTACGAAAAGAATTATTCCATGTTTGGATGTACACGCAGGACGTGTGGTAAAAGGTGTAAATTTTGTGGATTTAAAAGATGCCGGAGATCCGGTGGAAATCGCAAAGGCATATGATGCGGCAGGGGCAGACGAACTTGTATTTCTGGATATTACGGCATCTTCAGATGCACGTGAAACTGTGGCAGACATGGTAAGAAAAGTGGCGCAGTGTGTATTTATTCCATTTACAGTAGGCGGCGGAATCCGTACTGTGGAGGATTTCAGGAGTCTGCTGCGGGAAGGCGCGGATAAAATTTCGATTAATTCTTCTGCGATTAATACACCAGAGCTGATTCATGATGCTGCAGAAAAATTTGGCAGTCAGTGTGTGGTTGTTGCGATTGATGCTAAAAAGCGAGCAGAAGGCAGCGGGTGGAATATTTACAAAAATGGCGGCAGGATCGACACGGGAATTGATGCAGTGGAATGGGCAAGAAAAGTAGAATCCCTGGGTGCCGGAGAAATCTTACTGACAAGTATGGACTGTGATGGAACGAAGGCCGGTTATGATCTGGAGCTGACAAAAGCAATCGCGGAAAATGTATCCATTCCGGTCATTGCATCAGGTGGAGCCGGTACATTGGAGCATTTTAAAGAGGCACTGACAGATGGCAGGGCAGATGCGGCACTGGCAGCATCGTTGTTCCATTACAAAGAACTGGAAATCCGGGAAGTGAAAGAGTATTTAAGAAACGAAGGAATTCCTGTAAGGTTAAGTAAGTAAAAAGCGGATGAAACGGGACAAAAGAAGAAATGAAAAGGAGTAGAAAGATGTCAGGAATCAACGGAGAGTGGTATGAGGCGTTAAAAGGAGAATTTAAAAAATCATATTATAAAAGATTATTTGACACTGTGAGTCAAGAATACAGGACACAGCAGATTTTTCCTCCGGCAGATGATATTTTTAATGCGTTTCACCTGACGCCTTTGAAAGATGTAAAAGTGGTGATTCTTGGACAAGATCCATATCATAATGTAGGACAGGCTCACGGCTTATGTTTTTCAGTAAAAAAAGGTGTTAAGATTCCCCCGTCACTGGTAAATATCTACCAGGAACTTCAGGATGATTTAGGCTGTACCATTCCTCATCATGGCTGTTTGACAAAATGGGCAGAACAGGGGGTATTGATGTTGAATACTGTATTGACGGTACGTGCACATCAAGCGAATTCCCACAGGGGGATTGGATGGGAGGAATTTACGGATGCAGCGATTATGGCGGTGAATAGTCAGGACAGACCGATTGTATTCATTTTATGGGGTGCGCCGGCACAGAGAAAGAAAAGAATGTTGAATAACCCGAATCATTTAATCCTTGAAGCACCGCATCCAAGTCCGCTGTCGGCATACAGAGGTTTTTTTGGAAGCAAACCGTTCAGCACGACGAATCAGTTCTTGCAAGAACATGGGGCAGAACCAATAGACTGGCAGATTGAAGATTAAAATAATGAGTTATAAAAGAAAAGAGAGGATAATATGAATGTTTCGTTTATGGGGAAAGGTATTTAAAGATAACCGCCTTTTGAAAGATACTGTAATCTGTAATGAGGCGGATGATACACGTACACATAAAATTTTTAATGCACTGGATGAAATCTGTTATGAGTTTGACCTGAGTAAACCAATCTGGCTGGATTCCACGATTGCCGAATTTAAGCGCCATGACAAAGCACGTTTTTATCAGGATAATTTTGTAGATTCGATAGATTTTGATTATTTGGAAATTCAGATTATCGAGGAGTAGGATACTGGTGTAAAATCAGAGTCGAAGGAGCCAAGAATGAGAAAAACATCATTTCAAAATCGAGTATCGTGGTATAATTTCATATTGTGCATTTTCATTATCTTGATTCATGCACAGAATGTGACGCTGTTTACGGAGCGGGTCCTGATTGATGGACAGCCGGTGTTCAATCAAATAGAAAATGTGATTGTTTCGGATATTGCTGCAGCAGGAGTCGCAGGATTTTTTTTATGTTCCGGATATTTATTTTACAGGAATTATTCATGGAAAAAAGTGCTGGAAAAATATAAGACAAGAATGTTCAGTCTGTTGATTCCATATATTTTGTGGACCCTGATTTATTACTTCTTGCACGTAGTAATTTCTTATATTCCACCATTACGAAATGTTTTTAATGAACAGCCGATTACGGTAACATGGCAGGGAGTTGTGGATGCAGTATTGAATTACAGATATTGTGCATTTTTATGGTTCCTGCAGTTTCTGATTATTTTTGTTCTGCTTTCGCCGATTATATATTTGCTTATATCCAATAAGTATATCGGTATTGTGGCAATTGTAATTGTACTGGTAATTGACAGCACAAATGGAGCTTTCACAGGAAATTTAATGATTGAAAGCATACAGGTCACTGCACTGTTGAACTGGCTGTTTATCTACATGGCAGGAGGATATATTGGAATCCATGGAAGCGATGTTGTAGAAGCAAATCGTACAAGCTGGCCGCTGTTATTTGCAAGTCTGATTCTTGCGGGTATGGCATATTATTTCTTTAAACACTCACCAAGCATATTGGGAAATCTGGTATATTTCCTGTTATTCTCTGTGGCATTATGGTGTCTGATTTCCAAGATTCCTCTTCCAAATGTGGCGGAATGGCAGAAGAATACGTTTATTGTTTATATGACGCACTTTTTGATTGTACAAGGATGCAATGTGTTGGTGAGTAGATATGTTTCTGCTTCCATGTGGCCGGGAATTTTCCTGTTCTTTCTGTTGCCTGTTCTTTGCTTTGCACTGGCGGGGCTTCTTCGCAGGATCTGCGGAAAAAGGGCCTCTTTCGTTTGGAAAGTACTGTCTGGCAACAGGTAAGGGAAAATTCATGTTTCTTAAAAAAATGTGAAGTCTATGACAGTTGAAAAAAAGTATGGTATACTATGATAGACTAAACAAGAAGGGGGATTTTCCAAGTTGAGAGGAGAACGCCAGATGGGGGACGCAATTAAGAACTACGAAGATGTAGATAGCTGGAAAACAGTTATTTTCTTATATAATGCGGCGCTAAAAGAGGTTGGGACCAAACTGGAGATACTGAACGAAGAGTTTCAGCATGTACATAAGTACAATCCAATTGAACATATTAAGACCAGAATTAAAACACCGGAGAGTATTGTCAAGAAGCTGAAACGGTATGGGTATGAGACGTCCATAGAGAATATGTTGAAGTATGTCAACGATATTGCCGGGGTAAGGCTGATTTGTTCCTTTACATCCGATATTTACCAGTTGGCAGAGATGATAGGAAATCAGAGTGATTTAAAAGTTCTTTCTATTAAAGATTATATTAAAAATCCGAAAGAAAGCGGCTATAAGAGTTATCATATGCTGGTTTCGGTTCCGGTTTTTCTTTCTGACAGTGTAGTTGATACGAAGGTTGAGATCCAAATCCGTACGATTGCCATGGATTTTTGGGCAAGTTTGGAGCATAAGATTTATTATAAATTCGAAGGGGATGCACCGGAATATATCAGTCGTGAATTGAGAGAATGTGCACAGATGGTTTCAGAGCTGGATGATAAGATGCTGTCCTTGAATGAAGTAATTCAGAAATGTCTGGATATAAAAGAGGAAGCAGTGGATGAGAGAAAAGATTCAGAACTGGGAGAAAAAAGAGAAGAAGATATCATTCAGCATGTATTAGGCCGTTAGAAAAGAACTGATAATAAAGATATTTTGTATCATGCGGGACAATATGGATTTTATATTGTCTCGTATTTTTTTTTGAAATTTATTGACAAATGCCCTAAAATATGATTATATGAACATATGAACAGTTATTCATATGTTTTGAATATAGGAGGGATAGATATGTCGCAGGCATCATTCAAAAGGGAAGAGAGTGGACACCAGGAACAATGTGGATGTGGGTGTGCACATGAACACCATCATGAGCATAGGGAAATCAATCATGAATTTAATCATGTAAAGAAGAAGGTATATATTCTTGAAAACCTGGGATGTGCACATTGTGCAGCGCAGATGGAGGAGAAAATTAAGGCCCTGCCGCAAGTTGATTTTGCAGCCATCACATATGCTACAAAACAACTTCAGGTTGTGACAAATACAGAGGAAGATTTGATTTCGGAATTTCAGAAAATCTGTTCTTCCATAGAGCATGAAGTTATCGTTAAGAGAAGGAAAAGCAGTCCGGTTGGACGTAATGAAAAGAAAAAAGGCAGGTTTAGTGAAAATAAAAAGGATTTATGGGAAATTGGAATCGGAGCTGTCCTTTTTGCAGCGGGGATTGCAGTACAGTCAGTGGGTGGCTATATCCCGATGATAGTCTTAATCGTTGGATATCTTATTCTTGGAAGAGAGGTGTTAATTACAGCGGCTAAGAATCTGGGGAAAGGACGTGTGTTTGATGAAAATTTCCTGATGGGGATTGCAACACTCGCAGCCATAGCAATTGGTGACTATAAAGAAGCAGTAGGTGTTATGCTGTTCTATCGTGTCGGAGAGCTGTTTGAGGACATCGCAGTGGCACGAAGCAGAAGCCAGATTATGGAAGCAGTGGATTTAAGACCAGAAGTTGTGAATCTGGTGAAAGAAGACGGAAGTACAGAAGAGATTCCGGCAGAAGAGGCACAAATAGGAGACATTCTTCTTGTACGTCCGGGAGATAGAATCCCATTGGAAGGAATTGTGACAGTGGGAGAAAGTCGGATTGATACTTCTCCGGTCACCGGAGAACCGGTTCCGATATCTGTACAGCCTGGTGACAGCGTGACTTCGGGCTGCGTGAACACATCGGGGGTATTAAAAATTAAGGTGGAACGCCTGCTGGAAGATTCTATGGTAACAAGAATTTTAAATTCTGTAGAAAATGCAGCGGCAAGTAAGCCTAAAATCGACCGTTTTATTACAAGATTTTCCAGAGTTTATACCCCGGTTGTTGTTCTTCTGGCTGTGGCAACGGCGATTATTCCGTCTCTGGTAACAGGCAATTGGAATTATTGGATTTATACAGCGATTACCTTCCTGGTAATCAGCTGCCCATGTGCACTTGTTCTGAGCGTGCCACTGGCATTTTTTGCGGGAATTGGAGCTGGGTCCAAGAAGGGAATCCTGTTTAAAGGTGGTGTTTCAATCGAAGCACTGGAAGGAGTGAAAGTGGTCGTAATGGATAAGACCGGAACAATTACGGAAGGTAATTTTGCAGTACAGTCCATTATTTCCGCAGGAAAGTTTAATGAGGAAGAATTGCTTGCCCTGGCGGGAAGCTGCGAGATGAACTCTACCCATCCGATTGCAAACAGTATTGTCACCGAAGCGAAAAAGCGTCAAATTACACTGGAAGTTCCGAAGAATGTGGAAGAAATTTCCGGCAAGGGTATTTCGGCAGATATGAGGGCTGGCCAGGTGCTTTGCGGAAACAGAAAATTGATGGAAAGCAGCCGGATAGATTTATCAGAATATCGAAATGAAACATATGGTACGGAAGTATTGCTTGCTTTGAACGGAGAATACATCGGTCATCTTGTTATTTCCGATACACTGAAATCCGATGCAAAGAGTGCAGTGGCAGCAATGAAACGTCAGAATATTGTTACGGCAATGCTGACTGGTGATGCACAGGAAAGTGCTAAAGCAGTTGCGAATGAAACCGGAATTGATGAAGTCCATGCGAAACTTCTTCCACAGGAGAAGCTCAGTGAGCTTGAGAAAATCAGAGCTGCTCATGGCAGTGTGATGTTTGTCGGAGACGGAATCAATGATGCACCCGTATTAGCAGGAGCAGATGTTGGAGCGGCAATGGGAAGCGGAGCGGATGCCGCAATTGAAGCAGCGGATGTTGTCTTTATGACTTCTTCCATGGAAGCAATTCCGCAGTCTTTGAAGATTGCAAAATCCACCGGTGTTATTGCAAAACAGAATGTAGTATTTGCTTTACTTGTTAAAGGACTGGTAATGCTCTTTGGATTATTAGGAATGGCAAATATGTGGATGGCAGTATTTGCAGATACCGGAGTTGCAGTAATTTGTATTTTAAATTCTATCCGAATCTTATATAAACGGATTTGATGATGAGAAACTATAAATAAAACAGTGGATAAGTGACAGGAACGCCCTGGAGAGACAGGCGTTCCTGTCTTGACCATATAGGGGTTTTTTCGTATAATAAATGAAAGTCGGTTTGTCCGGATTCTTCTATGCGGTACGTAAGAGTTTAAAATTGGACGGAAGGGAGCAAAAAGATGGAGAAACTAGAAGTAGAACACTGTGAGATGACGTGTATTCATTGCGATACAGTCAAAGCAGTTCAAGAGCATATGCCGGAAGCTGAAGAACTGAAAGAACTTGCGGATTTCTTTAAGGTGTTTGGAGATTCGACAAGGATTAAGATTTTATATGTATTGTTTCAGTCCGAGATGTGCGTGTGTGATTTAGCACAAACGCTGGATATGACTCAATCTGCAATATCCCATCAGCTGCGGATATTGAAACAGATGAAGCTGGTAGCAAACCGCAGAGAAGGAAAGACCGTGTTTTATTCTTTGGCAGACGGACATATTAAAACCATTATGAACCAGGGAATGGAGCATATTAGAGAGTAAAAAATTGCAAAGGCAAAAATGAAGAAATATAGAGTACGTTATATTTTTCAAAACAAATGAGGAAAAAGGGAAAATATGGAAAAGAAAGTAAAAATCAGGTGTATAGAAAGCGCGGCTGCTGCTGTTCTATATGGTGCAGTCGTATTTTGTTCATCGTACTGGGACTTGAAAGACACTGTCAGGCTGTTTTTATTTTTGATTCCATACCTGCTGATGGTATGGGAAACCGCCAGACTTCTTTTGAAAAACTTCAGAAAAAAGAAATTATTTGATGAAAATCTTTTGATTTTAATTGCTACGATAGGAGCATTTATAGTTGGAAGATACTCAGAAGCAGTAGGAGCAATGTTATTCTTTCAGCTGGGAAAACTTGTAGAAGCAATCTCTTTGAGCAGGACCCATAAGTCGATTAAAAAGTTCATGGACATTCGTCCTCAGTATGCGAATCTAAAAGTGCGGGACAAAGAGGTTCAGGTTTTGACAGAAGAGCTGAAAGTGAAACAGGTTATTATTATTAAACCGGGGGAACGGATTCCGGTGGATGCTGTGGTGACACAAGGGAAAAGTATTCTGGATACGAAGGCACTGACAGGGGAGGCAAAACCAGTGTCGGTGAAAACGGGAGATAAGATTTATAGCGGAAGTATCAATCTCAGTGGAGTGCTGGAAGCCAGAGTATCTAAAGTGTCAAAAGAATCTACTGCATCCCGTATCATTGATATGATTGCCAATGCGGACAATCGGAGAGCGCAAAGTGAGAATTTTGCAGAAAAATTTACCAGATATTACACCCCGATTGTAATTTTAATTGGAATTTTGGTAATGATTCTGCCGCCTATGATTCTAGATTCTCCGGAACAATCGGTGTGGATTTACCGGGGGCTGATTTTTTTTGTTGCGGCATGTCCCTGCGGACTTTTGATTTCAGTTCCGCTGGCATTTCTGGGAGGGATTGGTGCAGCGTCCAGACAGGGAGTACTGATTAAAGGAAGCAATTTTCTGGAAGCTCTGTCCAAGACGGAAACTTTTGTGTTTGATAAGACAGGGACACTGACGGAAGGTGTGTTCCGAGTAAAAAAAATCTGTCCTCATGAAAT
>CASERA010000240.1 GCA_949290175.1 uncultured Ruminococcus sp. | reverse complement strand
TTCCAGAGTCTGGATTATATTTGGCTTAATTGCATCCTTTAAAAGAGCTGTCATTGCACCAGTCGCATGCAAATCGTCTGCTGTCACTGGTTTTCCTTCAAATGTATATGCCACGATAATCTTTCCAAGGCGGCGTTTCAAATCTGGCAAATCATCCGCCAGACAAAGAATCGCCATGATTTCTGAAGCAACTGTGATTACGAAATGATCTTCTCTGACCATTCCGTCCATTTTATTTCCAAGTCCCACGACAATATTTCTCAGTACACGGTCATTCATATCCAGGCAGCGCTTCCATACAATATTACGTGGATCAATTCCCAGAGCATTTCCCTGCTGTATGTGATTATCCAACATTGCTGCAAGAAGATTGTTGGCAGATGTAATTGCATGAAAATCTCCTGTAAAATGAAGATTCAAATCCTCCATTGGAAGCACCTGTGCATATCCGCCACCGGCAGCTCCCCCCTTCACTCCGAAACACGGACCTAAAGAAGGTTCACGAAGTGCAATAATCGCCTTTTTATTCAATTTTGCCATCGCCTCTCCTAGTCCCACCGTAATGGTTGTCTTTCCTTCTCCTGCCGGAGTAGGATTGATTGCTGTCACAAGAACCAGTTTTCCATTTTCCCGATCTTTTACAGATTCCCAGAGCTCGTCGGATAATTTTGCTTTAAATTTTCCATAGAATTCAAGGTCATCTTCCTTAATTCCAATTGTTGCCGCAACATCTTTGATGTGCATTAATTCAGCTTCCTGTGCGATTTGAATATCAGTTTTCATACGTTCATCCTCCACTGAGTTATAAATTTTCCTGAATGTACTGCTCAAACTCCTCTTTTGTCATCAAAACTTTTCTTGGCTTGGTTCCTACTTCTTCCCCAACTACGCCAGCATCTGCCAGCTGGTCCATAATCCGGGCTGCCCGGTTAAATCCAATCTTGAACATCCTCTGAAGCATTCCAATAGACGCCTTCTCTTTATCAATAATCAGACGCCCTGCATCTGCAAAATAAGTGTCTCTGTCATTTCCGCTGTCAGCACCTACTCCAGGAACTCCCGGAATCGATACCGCAGCGTCAGAATTTACATGCTCCTCTATTTCTTCACTGTAAGCCGCATTTCCGTTATTCTCAATCAAATAATCCACGACTTTCTGAACTTCCTTATCCGAAACGAAAGACCCCTGCACACGAACCGGCTTTGGATATCCTGTCGGATAAAACAACATATCACCCTTTCCAAGCAGTTTCTCCGCTCCATTCATGTCAATGATTGTTCTGGAATCAACTCCCGAAGACACTGAAAATGCAATTCTGGATGGCATATTTGCCTTAATCAGACCCGTAATAACATTTACGGAAGGCCGCTGTGTTGCGATAATTAAGTGCAGCCCTGCCGCTCTTGCCAACTGAGCCAGACGACAGATTGCTGCTTCTACTTCTCCCGGAGCAACCATCATCAAATCTGCCAGCTCATCTACAATAATTACAATCTTCGGCATTTTTTTCGGAAGCCCTTCCTGTTCTCCCATCTGCTCAACTTTATCATTAAATCCTTTTAGATCACGCACATTATATTCAGCAAATAACTGATAGCGTTTCATCATTTCTGCCACCGCCCAGTTCAAAGCACCTGCTGCCTTTTTCGGATCTGTTACAACCGGTATCAACAAATGTGGGATCCCGTTATATACACTAAGCTCCACAACTTTGGGGTCCACCATGATCAGCTTCACTTCTTCCGGATCCGCATGATAAAGAATACTCATAATTAAAGTATTGATACAAACAGACTTTCCTGAACCTGTTGCCCCCGCCACAAGAAGATGTGGCATCTTGGCAATATCTGCCACCACAACTTTTCCTGCAATATCCTTTCCAACAGCAAAAGGAATGCTCGCTTTGCTTCGCTTGAACTCAGCGGACTCCAAAAGATCCCTAAGCATAACTGCTACGGTTTCATGATTTGGAACTTCAATACCAACAGCAGCCTTTCCCGGAATTGGAGCTTCTATACGAATATCCGCCGCCGCCAGATTTAATTTGATATCATCTGCCAGTCCAACAATCTTACTTACTTTAACACCCTGTTCCGGCTGCAGTTCATATCTGGTAACAGACGGTCCACAGCTTGCATCGGTCACATGAACACGAACACCAAAATTCTGGAGTGTCTGCTCCAGAGTCTGTGCTGTTGCCCGAAGCTGAGCATCCGAATCACCGCCATTTTTCTTTCCTTTGGTCAGTAAATTCATCGGAGGAATCTGATAGACTTTTTTGGGCTTCTCCTCCTGTGCCTGGATTGTCTGCTCTACATTCGCCGTTTCTGCTTCTACTGCCGCAGCACTCGCCTTTGTCTTCTTCCTTGTATGAGAGATTTCTTGTTCCTCCGGCTGTATATAGCTTACATCCGATACTGCTTCTGTTTCAGATTTTGTTCGGGATTTCGGAACAGAGTCCGGTTCAAATGGAAGTTCCGCCTCCTGGAAATTCACGTTTACCTCTTCCAATTCTGCACCAGTTTCATGATTTTCTGAACGATGAATCACAAACTCTTCCATTGGCAATGGCTGTGGCTCTGTTTCCAGAACAGGTTCAGGAACTGTCAATTCTCTCAAATCAGGTGCCTTTTTAGATGTTGCTTTCTTTCGTTTTTTAGATGATTCCATTGTTTCATCTTCTATCTGTCCGTCCCTACTGAGTGTCGTCGCAAAAGAAACACCCGATACCTTGTGCTCACTGCGACGGATTTTTTCACTTTTTTCCTGTTCCGCCTGCGCCCTGCGCATCTCTTTATGTTCTGCTCTTCTTCTGGATACTTCTTCCTGTCGCCGTCTCATATCTTCATATGCTCTTTTACTGCCCCGTCCAAGAGGAGAAAGCAAAGAGCGCTCCGTAATCAAAATCATACAGATAATTGACAGAATGACAATTACCACATATGTCCCGATTACTCCAATAAAAGGACAAAGAAGCTTTACGATACACCCGCCTGCCAGTCCGCCGGC
>CASERA010000239.1 GCA_949290175.1 uncultured Ruminococcus sp. | reverse complement strand
CTCCAATTCATGCATTACTTGTTCTCATCTTTGCCTGTTTCTTATCTGCTGAAATATTATCTTATTCTATCATATTTGTCAAGCAGCATTTTCCGCTTTTCGTTTCATGTTCGAAGTTCTCTGTTTACACTATCTCTCTTAATACCTGCACTGCTTTACTGATATTCTCTTTGGAAGTCTGCCAGATTTCAAATTCGCTAAATCCCGGAATTCCCATCGGAACCCCTTCTCTTCTGAATTCCATACGGCTGTCGATTACGATTTTCCCCGACATATGGTATGCCGCAGCTTTCGTATATGGTGCCAGCTTTGCAATCACTTCCGGATTGATTCCCGCACCTGCCATAATCTCAATCCGCCCTGCGCTTTTCTTTACCAGTTCTGCAAGAATGTCACGTCCTTCCCATGCAGAATTCTTCTGTCCGCTTGTAAGAATTGTATCAATTCCCAGTGAAATTGCCTGTTCCATTGTTTCAAATGGGTCTTTACTGACATCAAATGCCCGATGCAGTGTAATCCCCATATCTCCGGCTTCCTCTACTAACTCCTTCATCTGCTCCATATTCAATGTCCCATCCGGCTTCAGAATCCCAATTACTACTCCGTCAGCCCCCAATTCACGGAACATTTTCACTTCGTCCTTTATCATCTTGAATTCATATTTATCATAGCAGAAATCGCCAAATCTCGGCCGCAGCAGGGTACGGATTTCCAGATTTGTATGTTCTCTTACCTGTTCAAACAAAGATTGTCCCGGCGAAGTACCTCCAATTACCAGATTCGAGCAGAGTTCTACTCTGTCTGCACCGCCTTTTTCTGCTTCAATTGCAGACTGTACACTGTCCACACATGTTTCTAATATATATTTCATTTTCTAAACTCCTTCTCTCTTCTTTTGCCTTGTATTTTATCATATCCTGGCATGGAATTTAATACATTCCTCTATTTTTATCAAATATATACACACTCAAAAAGCCGCAAATATGCGGCTTTTCGAGTAAAGGGACTTTATTTTATATGTTTACTTACACATTTTCTTAAACTCATCAGCAACAAACTGAACTTTTGTACCAATGATAACCTGAACAGATGTCTTACTCGGACGGATAACTCCTGCCACTCCCGCAGACTTAATTTTCTTCTCATTTACCTTTGTGTAGTCTTTAATTTCAATACGAAGTCTTGTGATACAATTATCTATGGATGTAACATTTTCTTTTCCTCCTACACCTTCCAGTACAATCTTCGCAACCGCCGTAAAATCGTCATTTGCGAGCTGCGCCTGCGTCTCATCCGTATCATCCGCTTCCCGTCCCGGAGTTTTTAATTTGAAAATCGTGATAACCGCACGAAATACAATATAGTAAATAATTCCGACTACTATTCCAATTGGAATCAGCAGCCATGGGTTTTCTGCCAGAGGTGTGAATGAACTCAGGAATAAGTCGACCGCACCACCGGAAAATGAGAATCCCGCACGAACCGGAAGTGCCACAGTGATTGCTGCTGTCACACCTGCTAAAATCGCGTGTACAACGTACAACCCGGGAGCCAGGAACATAAAAGAAAATTCAATTGGCTCTGTTACACCTGTGAAAAATGCACAAAATGCTGCGGATGAAAGCAGACCAAACACAATTTTCTTCTTTTCCGGCTTTGCCGTATGATACATTGCCAGACATGCCATTGGAAGTCCGAACATCATAAACGGGAAAAATCCTGTCATATACATACCTGTCTCACCAAAAACTCCCGTTCCTGCCCAGAAGTTAGACAAGTCATTGATACTTGCCACATCGAACCAGAATACGGAATTCAATGCATGATGCAGACCAAACGGAATCAGCAGTCTGTTGAAGAATACATACAATCCAACACCGAGTACATCAAGACCTAAAATTCCTTCTCCAAGAGCAACCAGCGCATTATAAATAAATGGCCATATCACGAACAGAATTGCTGCTGCAATAATAGAAACTCCTGCGGTCACAATCGCTACTGCACGTTTTCCGCTGAAGAATGAAAGTGCATCCGGAAGTTTCGTACCTTTGAATT
>CASERA010000238.1 GCA_949290175.1 uncultured Ruminococcus sp. | reverse complement strand
TAATTTTCAATCTGATCTTTTCCATCCAGTCCAAGCAGTTTTTCTACTTCCAGCTCTACCGGCAGACCATGTGTATCCCATCCTGCTTTACGAGGGACCTTATATCCTTTCATAGTGCGGTATCTGGGAATCATATCTTTAATGACACGTGTCAGAACATGACCGATATGAGGTTTTCCATTTGCTGTCGGAGGACCGTCATAAAATGTATACTCTTGGCATCCTTCCCTTTCCTCCATACTCTTCTGGAAAATATCATGCTCTTTCCAGAATGCTTCGACTTCTTTTTCACGGACTACGAAATTCATATCCGTAGAAACTTTGTTGTACATAGCTTTCTTTCCTTTCTATCCAATATTTTTTATTATTTTATTTATGCTTCACAGGCAGTTACCCACCAGCCCGGATACAAAAAGAAAAGCCTCCGCCCTGTAATAGGACGAAAGCTTTGAACTTACGTTTTACCACCTGTTACAACATACTTGGGCTCCTGCCCGCTATATGCGTTCCTGTAACGGCGGAACCCCGTCAGCTTCTACTTCTTACGGTTCGAAAACTGCAGCTCGGAAGTGATTTTCAAATATATCTTACTAATACCGGTCTCTCACCATCACCGGCTCGCTTGGATGTTCAGATAAATCCTACTCTCTTTGTCATAGCCTTTTCATATAAATTTATACAGGGTTATTATAAAAAGAAACCCTTGAATAGTCAAGGGTTTCTATGGATTCTTCTATCGATTCTTTATCTTCTCTTCATCTTCTTGTGTCTTCTCTTCTTCAATTTTCTTTTATAAAGTGCAATCACTGTAATAATATATAATACAAACAGAATTCCTACTAAAAATACAAATAACACTACTTTTGGATTACGTTTCTGCTCTGTATCTTGGATGTTTTCATTTACAACATCTGTTTCTGTCTCTGTGCCCGCCTCGGTCAGTTTCATATATGTGGATTCACTTAAAACTGCACCTGCACTGCCGACATTTTGTCCTTCATATGTATAAGCAACCGTCACATGACGTCCATCTGCTTCTTCCGGAAAGATATATTCTTTTTCCAGATCAGAAAACTCCACACCATTTGGAACTACGATATATGCCTCTGCATCATCAAAAGATTCTATCTCTTGTGTATCTTCCATCTCCGCCAAGGAAATCTTTGTAAAATTATTAAAAGCATACTCAAACATTGCTTGTGTATCTTCATATGCATCTACTCCATATGTGTGAAGTACCACTGCCGCCAACTGTAAATCTTCGTTATCCGCCATTGTTACAAGCGTTGTTTTGGACTGGTCTGTATATCCCGTCTTTCCTGCTTTGGCATATTCGTAATAATAATAATTTTCCGGCCAAAGCATTTTGTGATTCTGATATAGAATTCGCTCTTCATTTATCAAATTAGTTGACGGTATCTTATGTTCCAGTGTACTCTCCAATTTGCGGAATTCCTCATTTTGATAAACAGCAGATGCAATCAGTCCCATGTCATAAACTGTGGTATAATGATTCTCATCATGCAGTCCGTTTGCATTCACCCAATGGGAATTCTTACATCCCAATGCTTCTGCCGTTCGATTCATTTCTTCAATAAATGCATCATATCCACCACCAAGATACTGATTGCCTACATTTTCAGCTACTGCATAGGAAACCTCATTGGCAGAGGCAAGAAGCATTCCATAAAGAGCATCCTCCATACTCAGCTCTTCTCCCGGATTCATGCCAATATTTGCGTCATCGGATTCCAGAAAAGAAATACTTTCTTCCGAGAATGTCACCTTATCGGTTAACTGTGCATGGTTCAGCGCAACTAAAACGCTCAGCAACTTAGTAATACTGGCAGGATACATTTTCTCATCCGGGTTCTTTGCATACAAGACCGTCCCGCTTTTCATATCCATTATAATACCTGATGCAGCGTAAATCGCCGGTCCCTGAGGCCACCCTTCAACTTCATTGGTATCAATCTCCTCTGCATATGATGCAGCCTTTTCCTCTTCTTCTGTAATCGGTTCCTTTTCTTTAGGTTCTTCTGCATATACCGGTATTCCTACCTGTACGAACAATAACAAAGCCGATAATACGCCTGCCAGAACTTGTCTTAGTTTCATAATCATTCTCCTCTCGTACAGCGGATATTATCTTCGTTAATATGATAATTATCTTTTCCTGATTTTTTTGCAATATATAGTGCTGTATCCGCACATTTATAAAGATTTTCAAATGTATTTATCTTATTATCGACATATGCAACTCCAATACTGGTAGAAACATGATACTCGCTATAATAATACTGCAATTTTTTTCGTATATTTCCCAATACATTTTTCATTTTATTATCTACCATCTCCAGCGACAAGTTTGTTCCAATAAAGACAATAAATTCATCTCCACCAAACCTTGCGATAATATCACTTTCTCTAAAACATTCTGTCAAACACTCTCCCAACATCTTCAACACCTTATCGCCTTCAGGATGCCCCAGTGCATCATTGATACTTTTAAAATTATCTAAATCAAAGATAATCATCATTCCCTGCCCCGGATATTTTAACAACGATTCTTTTACATATTTTTCAAACCCTTTTCGGTTAACAAGATTTGTCAATGTATCTCTTTCCGATGCCAAACGTACTTCCTTTAGTTCATTTATAATTTCTTTATTAATATTTATTTCCTCTGTTTTATCTGTAATGATTCCATAAAACTCATTGCTAATCTTAAAGGATTTAATTTTAACAAACCTGTCATTAACGCTGACTATCCCGTTCTCATTTATAGGTAAGCTGCTAAGATAGTTTTCAAATTCAAACGGAACATGGCTGATTTTATTCCACTCATCATCATCCATTCCCAGTATAGACTGCACATTATCTGAGAAAAAGTTCTGGTTAATGTAGTACAGGCATTCAAATACTGCAATATGAGAATCTAACGAAGTAATAATTCTGCTCATTCGTTGAGACTTATGTTTATAACTGTCTTTCCAGTCATTTAATATCCTTGTCAGAGATTTTAATTCTGTATTTTCTTTCACCGTAAACTGTATATCGTAATTCCCTGCCATAAGTTCTTTTACATCATTTTCAATAGATATGAAATCTCGTAATACATATTTACTTATAAAGCGGTCCAATATAACCATCAGAACAATAAAAATACTAACTATGGTCAGAACCAAATTAAGCAGTTGTACAAATATATCGAAAACAATGGAATCAATCTGATAACATAAAACAAGAATGACATCATCTACCGTCTCAGTCAGTACAAGATTATATTGGTCATTTACCTTGAGCAGCTTCCCATTTTCAGCCTGCTTTAATCTTTTAATATATTCTTCTTTAGAATTTACACCATTGAGCTTCACTTCCTGCTTATTATTCTGGGTTGCACCTTTTAAATCCCCAGATGAACTATCCACTGCAAACACTGATTTCGCAGCTACCGTAGGCATGTTTTCTAAAACTTTAGTAATTGAATTTTCTGATTTAATTTTATTCAAAACACTGCGGTCTACTCCTATCTGTATTACGGAATACTCCTCACACTCTGATTTAACCCCTATAAAATCTTTGAGCTTCCCATCATATATACTTACTGCATCTAAGTCTACAACTTCGCCCCCTTTCTCCTTACTTCTGATTAAGTTCCAAAATTCTTTGGATTCCTCATACTCTAGAAAATTTAATCCTATGGCTTCTGCTTCACTGCTAAGAACTACCTCACCTGATTTATCAATCACATTTATGGATTCTACTTCTATTAATTTTTTAATTTCCTGTAAACTTGACATATTTCTTAAATCAGGATAGTTTTTCAATATAAAATCAATTGTATGTGCCCGACTTAGATAATCTTTTTCATACATTTCTATTTTTTCTTCTGTAATCTTCAGACTATTCTGATATGATATCTTAACTTCTCCCAACATTTCCTGCATGTCAGATATTGCTTCATTTTTTGATTTGGCAGGGATTATGATAGAAAATAAAGCAATTATTAAAATTCCTATTACTAAAAAAACCGTAATTATTCTCTTTAATAAAATTTTTTTCATCTTGTTATTCCCACCCTTATTTCAAAACTTTCAAATCTTTCAAAACTTTCAATATGAGATAGAAGGAATTGTCTATCCTCAAAATTGTCTTTAATCTATGTATAATATATATCAACATCTCTGACTTAAAATTGAAATATATTCACTTTTATTGACTGGCTTTGAATAATAATATCCTTGTGCGATAAAACAATGATTATCTGTTAAAAAATCCACCTGTTCTTTTGTTTCAACACCTTCTGCAATAACTTTCATATTCAGTTGATTTGCCATTGCAATTGTAGATTTTATAATGATGTCCATTCGGCAATCCCCAATTTTATCAATAAATGACTTATCAAGTTTCAAAGTATCAAAATTTGACGCTGATAAAGAACTTAATGTAGATGTTCCTGTACCATAGTCATCAATATCAACTTCAAATCCCAAGTTATGTAAATCACTGACCGTCTTATTTAAAACACGGTTATCATCTAAAAAAGCACTTTCTGTAATTTCAAAAATAATTTTAGAAGGGTCAATCTCGTATTCTTTTATCATCTCCTTTATCTTTTCTATTATTCCCGGATGTTTCAAATGGATTCTCGATAAATTGATAGAGACCGGTTTCACATCATATCCTTTGCTCATCATCTCTTTCATATCCATGCATACTATTCTTATTACTTCCTCATCTAACCGAATAATCTGTCCATTATTTTCAAAAACAGGAATGAATTTGACAGGAGAAATTAAGCTGCCATTAACTTTTTTCCACCGTATTAGTGCTTCCGCCCCGCAGACCTCATTATTTCTCATATCATATTTGGGCTGATACCATACTTCAAACTCCCCATTTTTGATTGCTTCCTGAAATTTTGCTTCGAATTGACGGTTTTCTATGATTTTATTTTTATTCTGTTCATCAAAAAATTTGAAATTCTGATTTACATTTCCTTTAATTTCACTTTTCGCAATTAATGCATTGCTGTATATCCGATGTAAATCCTCTCCACCTTCCAGTGAACAAACTCCAATCGATATCTCAAATGGAATAATTTTTTTATTTTCGATATCTCTTTTAATCCTATCGTTTACCCTCTGGAGCTTACTTATAATCTCATCTCTTCCGATATGTTTCAAAATTGCTATGAACAAATCTGCCCTATCTTTATATATCGGATCACCTGGTAATTCCTCATGGAATATTCTTGCAATATATTTTAAAACATGGTCTCCCACTTCTGTTCCATACATAAGATTAATCACTTTGAATTTGTCAATATCCAAAACAATCAAAGATTTATTTTCCTTCTCATTCGAAGGCATATTATCAAACTGTATTTTTAAATACTCAGCATTTTCTTCTCCTGTCAATTCATCATAAAAAACAATTGAAGATATTTTATTTTGATATCTACCATAGAATAGAAGAAATATTCCTGTAAAAAGAACTAAAACCGCATACATTACAATATCCACAAGCAGCACATTTTGATTTATAATATCTGCATTCTGATATATATAATCTTTAGGTACATATGTAATTAAATACCATTCATTTATATGAAGTGGCTCATAGTACGCCAGATATTCTTCGCCTTCATATTTGTACTCCAAATATCCACTTTTCAATTCCTTCATATCTGCTTCTAATTGACGGAACCCATCCTCATCATTTTCTTTTAGCTCGTTAACAATGTTAGACTGGTCATCCGTCGTATTGTTAGACATGTAAACCGGATTCCCCACAGTATCTATAACAATACTGTGCCCTTTCCCATCAAAAGAAGTGATGTCCAAATATTCAGAAAAATCACTGGATTTATAGGTAGCAGTTAATACCATTTCAACCTTGCCATCTTTATATATCGGCTGAGTATATGTATTTAACCTTAAAGAGTTATCTTCAGTCATATAACTCTCAGTAATTCCCGCAATTCCATCCATTGCTTCTTCAAAATAGTCTTTGTTACTTAAGTCTAATACTTCACCCAAAGTGTTGTAACATATCCCATTTTTGTCAATCACTCCCATGGTATAAAATCCATATGCATCTCTGTAATCATCTATATTCTCCAGAATATATGAGATATCATATTCTTGAAGCTTTTCTATACTTGAAGCCAGCGATTTTAATAGTTTTTGACCTGACTGTATCTCATTGTCCAATGAAATAACATTTTGTGATGAGACATTATTCAATGTTGCTTTTGCTTCCTTATCGACTACTCTTCTTAAGCTGTTATTATGGTAGACAAATAAAATTAACGCTATAACTAAAACTATAAAAAACACTATGCTTATAAGTATCCGTAGTCTTTTTTTATACCTACTGTTGAATTTTATTATGTTTATCATAAATCTCTGTAATATATATCAGATTTTCTAAATCTGACTGTATATCGTTTCCCCTTCTTTCTTTAGTTAATTTTTAACATCAGTAACCAAATATAGCTTATACTTTGTTTAATCTCTCATACGGTATTTATAATACTGTGGGACTGCTTTGATTTCAATTGACATTTATTATAAAATATAACTTTATTTTTTTAAATTCATGATTAATCATCATAATTTTATTTTCATACCCGATTAGCTGGTTTTGCGGTAGATAAAAAAACAGAGCGGACTCTTCCACTCTGTTTTTTTAACCTTTTACATTAGTTTTTTTACAGTTCCTTCTGTAATTCCCGCTTCATTAAAGGCATCTACACGTACCCAATAATCTCTTCCTTTCACCAGTGCACCTATCTTCTGCTCTGTTTTAAACACCATATAGCTATGATACAGTTTTTCCGGAGCCTCACCCCACAGGATATTGTATCCCACAGCCTCATTGTCCACAATCTTCACATTCATGTCCAAATGTCCTTCCCGGACTGCTGTAAATTCCGGTACAGCAGGTTTTTCTCCGGCTCCGATTCCAAACACACGTAATCCCGAGATACAAGGCTTCTGAGCATAAGGGACTTCGAGTATAGTCAGCTTCAAAAAACGCAGACTCTCTCCTTCTTCCCACACAATAAAATCATGAGTCAGATCAGTTTCTACCTGAGATTTATCCACCAGGATTTCATAATGTTCTCCATCCTTTGACCCTTCCAGAATCCAGCGTGTCACGTGATCCTTCTCTTCAATATATCTGGGCTGTGTCTGCGTCCCCTTAATC
>CASERA010000237.1 GCA_949290175.1 uncultured Ruminococcus sp. | reverse complement strand
CTGATTTTGAAAGATATTAAGGTGCGCCCCAATACGACAATTGGGGGTGCGATTACCATTGATGATCTCTTCCGTGACGGCTATAAGGCAATTTTTATCGGAACCGGAGTATGGCGTCCAAATGCACTTCATATTAAAGGAGAAACGCTGGGTCATGTACACTTTGGAATCAATTATCTGAATAACCCGGAAAGTTTTCATCTGGGAAAAAATGTAATTGTCATTGGGGCGGGGAATGCTGCTATGGATGTGGCACGTACGGCATTACGTCATGGAGTGCATTCCCTCCGGTGCTTTTCGCGTACCTCATCTGTGGCGGCAAGTAAACATGAATTTGATTATGCTGTTTTAGAAGGTGTAGAATTTGTTTATTGTAAAATTCCGGTAGAGATTACAGAGGAAGGTGTTATCTTTGCTGATGCACGAGAAAATGAAGACGGCAGTGTTGAACAGATTCCAGATACAGAAAAGCTGTATCCGGCAGACAGTGTAATCATATCAATCAGCCAGGGTCCAAGGAACCGGCTGGTGAATACAACAAGTGGACTGGAAGCGAACCAAAAAGGTCTTCTTCTTGCAGATGAGACGGGGCATACTTCCCGGCCGGGTATTTTTGCCAGCGGTGATGTGGTGAACGGAGCACGTACTGTGGTAGAAGCAGTTGCTCATTCCAAAACTGTGGCGGAAGCAATGGATAAATATATGCAGAGTTGTTGAGTCTGTGGAAATTTTCTGTAATTTTCTAGTATTTGTATTGTACATAGTTGTTGGATTTAATATAACGTCAAAAGAAGGGGCTGTCGGGAAATAGATAGTCCTAAACAGGGGGCAGGTGTGACTCATGTGAGTCACACCTGCCCCCTGAAATTTTAAAAAAAGAAAAAGATGGCTAACGACAACCACCTTTCTCTCCGTTCCATGTTATAATGGAACTATACTAACCAAAGATTATTATAACGAATTTTTTGAATTAGGACAACAGAAAATTAACTTCAGTTTATCTGGCTGACCAGAGGACAGAAACCAAAGCGGGATGCCTTCTATGAGTTTAAAGGCAAAAAGCTGACAGGGGAAGTCCTGGACAAATTGAATTACCACTATACTACACAGGTAAAGGGCTTGGCTGGAAGTCCGGCACTGTTAAATAGATTTACTTCTGCATACCCAGTTTCTGCAAATTGGATGGTCACAGGGTTATCAGGGAGTACTTCAAAATTTAGGATGATTTTATAGTTGTCAAGTTTCCAGGAGTAGGATGTCATATTTTGGTGTCCTGTTATTTTTAGGTCATTTATCTGGCTTCCTTTTACGAAGAGTCCGTCTCCGGTATTTGCAAAATTCAGGATAATTGAATTTCCCTGTCGATATGCAGATTCAAACTCCACAGGCTTACATAAAACATCTTCTCCATAGACACATCCTCTGGCAAGAAGAGCCAGTCTTTCTCCCACTTCTTTTTTGTGTTTGGGATGAATATCTTCATACATACCTAAATCCATAATGGAAGTCATATAAGTATTTTCTACTTTTTTGCTGACAGCTTCCTGACGGCGTCGAATTTCTGGAAAGCCATCAGAACCACAGTACAGCCATTCTCCAAAGGGGGCTAGCTGGACGAAGAGGAACGGGAAATCATCGTCCCATAACTCTCTCCAACATTGAATCAAAGCAGTAAACATGATTTCGTATAAATCTGCATGTCCGGAGTCTGACTCACCCTGATACCAGAGAACCCCTTTGATTGAAAAAGGAGCCAGAGGTTTTAGCATATGGTGAAATAAACCGCAGGGGCGCCACATGTGAAGAGGTCCCATAGGAATTTGAGGATCATCGGCATGTTCGTTCATCCAGTCAAGCTGGGCTTCACGGGAAAGTCCATACATCATACATTTCCATTCTTCTTGATGGAAGGGGCTGTCTTCAAAAGCAAATCCTCTCAAAGATTCATTTCTAAGGAGAACGGGATCTTTATCTTGGAATTGTTTTCGGTATTCTTCTAGAAAAATATGCAGCCGTTTGTCTGCTTGCAGGGTTTCTTCGGAAACCCAAGAGCAGGCGGGAGTTCCGCCCCAGTTACATCCGATAATGCCGATAGGAATGTCTAAATGAGGCTGGATGGAACGGGCGAAACAATATCCCGGAGCAGAAAAGGTTTCCCACGCAGCAGCCTGTTCTTGAAACCAGTATCCGCTGTCGGAAATATCTTTCTGTTGTCCTTCAAAGCATAAACGAGGAACATTGTACATATGGATATCTTGATTTTCAGGAGCGTTTTTGATGTCTGCCCAGTGTGCATCATAGCGCAGAAAATATTCCATATTTGATTGTCCGGCAGCAATCCAGACATCACCAACAGAAACATCGGAAATTTTTTGTATTGGAAAGCCTGGAATATCGGTCATGATAATAAGCTCCATACCTCTTGCAGCAGCATGTGGCGGAAGTGTGCAATTCCAGGAGTTGTTTGTTGTGCGGGATACAGCGCGGTTTTTGCCAAAGCAGACAGTAATCAGGGCATTTTCAGGACCCTGTCCCCAAACATGAATGGGTTTGTCTCTTTGTAATACCATATGATTTTGAAAAAGTGGTGCGAGTGTCAGCTGTTCCATGTGTTGTTCCTCCTTAAAAATGATGCGTATTCTTGCTTGTTGTAGTCATATTTGGTGAGTAAATCTTTCTAAATTCTGTTGGAGTACATCCCTTCAGTTGCTTAAACATGCGTATAAATGCAGACATACTGGAAAAGCCCGATTGTATTGCAACTTCTGTAATCGTATAGTCAGGATGAATCAGAAGCTGCTCTGCATACATGATTCGTTT
>CASERA010000236.1 GCA_949290175.1 uncultured Ruminococcus sp. | reverse complement strand
TCAGGCATAGCCACAGTTATGTCTATTTCAGCATGTCTTTTTTTCACAATCATTCATTAATACGCAAACTTTTAAACCCTCTCATAGTAACTCACAATTTCCTGCTCTAGTTTAACATTATTCTCCAGTATATACTCTGCCAATTCTCTATACATTTCCTGCTTTTTCAAAGATTCCAGTCTAACCCGATCCTGTTCTGTCAACGGATGCAGGCAGGGCCCAAATCTCGGATCCTCCAGTTCCACTTTAGACATCCTGTACATCCCGAAGGGAATCCCTGTTACACGACACAGATGCTCATGGATGTAAAGTCCTCCGGCGTCAATGTCTCCGAAATGGAGAAAAGAAAGCTGAGGATTATCCCTATAAACTCTTTTCAGAAAATCCCTCTGCTGGCGGCCGACATATCCGCCCAAATAAAAAAACACTGTGTTTTCTTTTTTAAGACGGAGCCAGGAAGTATAGTTCTCTACAGTCATAAATACCGACGCATGGACGTGAATCCATTCCATCTGCTCAAGATCCTCAGCGAAAATTTCCACTCCGTCTGAAAAAGCGCCAAGTTCCAGTTCTTTGCCTGCAATCCGTACTGTGACATTGCCTTTCAGACAAAGTTTCTGAGCTTCTCTGGTGATATGGTATTCTTCCAGAATCTCATCTTCCAGTTCGTCCTCGCCACAGAGGCGGCCCAGACAATCCCGAAGAGCCCTGCACACCGAAGACAAAGTGGTTTCCTCCAGATATTTGGAATCCCCATAAATCAGCATAGATGCCTCTCTCAAAAAAAGAGTCTTCTTGTTATTTTCAATAAAGACAAGAGCCTTTAATATCTCCTCTGTCTGCCGGTACTTCTGGGGAATCCTGTTTTTCTCCAGCGTCCGGCGAAGCTTTTCACACTCCTTTTCCGCGGCCGGTGAACGTCTGCCATATATTTTAATCATCTGCTCCACATACCGTCTTTTTGCGGATTTTGGAACATAATGATACTGGGACTCCAGATATTTTTCGATTTCTTCAACCTTTTCGTCGGCCAGATAGATACTCCGGATTTCACTGCTGAAACCTGCTGTCTCAAAAGTCAGAAAGCCTTTTTCCCGACAGTGGACGGCGGCCTGGTTTACCGCTTCAATCTGCTCCATATCTCCGTCGTTGCGGTTATAGTCTTTATACAGCTGAACCGGAGTGATTTTTGTCCGTCTGGCAATCACGCTGGTTCCGCTGTCCTTTTTGCTTTTTCTGAACTTTTCAACCAGAAGTGTCAGCATCTTTTCTTTATAATCTGTCATATGATTTTTCCTCATGGAACTGCACGATTCCCAGCTGCATACTGTCCGCGCGAACGCGCAAAGCTGGCAGGATTACCTCGCACTCACTTCCGATAGATTCTGTCTTATCGGGCGAACAGAAAATCACCTGTAGTTCCTGCTCCCGCATGAAGTCCAGCATTAGTTTCACATTTCCCGGGTCCATTTTGGCAAAAGGCTCGTCGATAAAGACCAGACGTGTGGAATTCACCCGCTGATTATAAATCATCAGAAGAGCCGATAACAAGATAAGCAGATAGGGGATCTGCACCTCCGCCCCGGAGTTAAATCCAGTCTGCCGGGACAGTTTTGCCCGATCCAGGATCTGGTTACTGATTAAGATTTCATAGGTCTTGTAATTCCTGTAACCGGAAAAGCGTGCAATGGTTTCTTCACTGTTCTTCTCGTTAATCCGGTTAATAATCCTATTAATCTCCTGCTCCAGCTTCTCGCCCTCATCATCGGACACGGAAGTCAGCATTCCAAAAGTCATCTGCCCATCCACCCCTCCACCAAGCTGCTCCCGCTCATCCAGAAATCTAGCGTATTCAATGACCTTTGCATATTCGGAACCGTCCCGCACATAATGAACATCAAACTGATATTTTGCAGAAAAGTTTAATTTTCCCAGCTCACCGTTAATCATTCTTAAATCCTCTCGGGCTTTTTCGCAGGATTTCAGAATAGTAAGGACAAATTCATTTTTAAAAATATCCTCATAGCGGTGGGTCTGCTCTTCTAGCTTCTGTCGGATCTCTTGGAGGTCGTCCATCCAGATTTTTCCTCTTCTTGATGCATACTGCTCCCGGCCGTCAGTCCCTCTCGCCATCATATTTCCCGGATGCTTTGCATTGTAATCGGCCTGCTTCTGCATCAGATCGCTTTTATGCTGTTCAATACTTCTGCGAATACGTTTTCTGGTCTCCTCTGCCAGAAGACCGCCGGGACCCTTGCTATCGTTTTCCAGATATTTTTCATATGCTTCCACGGTTTTTCGAACAACCGTATAGTGTTCGATTTTATACTCGTTATACTGATTTTCCTGTTCAACCAGCTCTGCACTTTTAGCATCAAGCTTCTCCTGACTGCGCTGAATTATCGTTTCAAAGCCACTGCTCTCCTGAATCTTTTTCTTGTGTTCCGCCTGGACCGCCTCCAGTTCCTCTGACAAGCGGATGGACAGCTCGCTCAGTTCGATAAATTCCTGATTATTAACCTGCGCTTTTCTCAGGCGGTCCAGCTGCGCCATTGATTCTCTGACGTTCTCAGCGGCCGTCTGATATTTTTTTGGCACGTCGTAATCATATTCCCGGAAAAATTCTCTATCCTGTTGCAGGCTGCTTTTCTGCCCCTCCAGTTCTTTTTTTGTAGCCAGGCACTGTCTTTTCTCTGCATCCAGAGAAGTAATTTCCTTTTCTGCTCGGATCCGGTTCAATTCGAAGGTTCTCTGTCCCAGATAGTAGAAACGAATCCGGTCAAACCGCAGGAAGTAGCTGTCCATAGCCACAGTCACACGTCCTTCTTTTGAAATGGCATTTTCATAATTGCGGACTTCATTTAACTCTACTGCATGCATCTTTCCAAGCTGAAAATCGAAGTATCTCTTTGCCACAGGATTTCTGATCTCCAGCATGGATACAACGGAATCCTTCTCCACACGCACTTTTCTTTTCATCAGCAGTTTTGTATTAAACAAATGTGCGTACCGGTATTCGGAACGATCCAACACATCATCCGCAATATGGTAATACTGAGGTTCCACCAGAATCGTGTAGCGTCGAGGGCCCAGAAAGGCCTCAATCGCATCTCTCCATGCTTCATTTGTCAACCGGATTACATATTCGCAGGCAAACTGTGCTTTGGAGCGGATTTTTCGTTTCTCAAATTCCCGATTGATCTCATCCCGCAGTCCCACATACTCTGCAATCTGCCCGTAAGTATTCCGGTGTTTTCTGCATTCCTCAATAATCCGGTGCTGTATGTCCAATTTGTGATTCAGACTCTTCAATTCTTGCTCTGTGCTGGCGACTTTAGCCACCAGTTCATCATATAATTTGTCAACTTCCTGCTTAAATCTAGACACTGCTGTTGTTTTTTCAGAGGCCGTGTATTCACGCTCGCATAAAGAAGACAGAATCTTCCTGTCCTCTATCTGCTTATTTTTTCGAAAATATTTGTCCCCCAGAAAGTATTCTGCCATAATCTGGCTGATCACAGTCTGGAAGTGCTCCAGCTTTCTGCATTTTCCCAACAGTTCTTTTTTCTCTTCTTCCAGCGCGTCAAGCCGCCGCTCTTCCTCTGCAATCATTCTGGCGCTGTCTATACGTTCAAGACTGACTTTTGCCTGAATCAACTGACTCTCAACAGCTTTCTTTCTGCCCTCCAGAATATCCAGTTCTGCTGCGAGATCCTCTTTTTTCCGCCGAGCCTCGTCGTGATCTTTTTTCTGTCTGTCAATAGCCTGGTTCAGATCTTTTATCTGCTTATATACAATACGGATGTCATCTGACAGCAGACGGTTTCTCTCGCTCTCCCAAGCATCATATTCACCAAGAATTCCGTCCAGTTCGCCGATCTCCTGCTGAATGATTTCAAAACTTTGATTCAGCCTCTCAATATTTTCCTTTGCCTCAATCAGCTTTCCAAAATCCACGTTTCGTTCCTCAAGGACGCTTTCCCTGATAAACTGGTCGATTCTGGCATTCGGGTCATAGGACATAATTCCCCTCAGTTTTCGAAGATAAGTAGGCATTTGATTCAATCCAAGCTTCAATCCGGTCATCTGCATGAATTTCGGCAGTCCCTGCTCCCGGTTCATCAGCGTCAGTTTATATTTCTTCTGAAGAAATGACGCGCTGCAGGGCATGGTAATTCCGTTTTCCGCATAAGTATGTTCCATATCTTGCATTCCGGCCTTGTCCATCACATAGCGGTATGTCTGACAGTTGTTCGCTGCATTGGTTTCGATCACTGTACCCAGAAGGAAATATTTCTCTTCCACATCATCGAAATATTCTTGAACAATATGGCTGTATACATTTGGTACCCGTTCTGCCGGACGCATATAGGTTCCTGCCGTGGCGTCCAGAAGTCCCCTGGTGTAAGAGGACAGGGTACGGCTTCCCTTGCTCTCTGAGGATTTATTAAATACCGTATCTCCATACGCGGCATATTTGATGGCGTCCAGCATAACTGACTTTCCATTCCCGTTTTTTCCCGCAATCAGCGTAAAAAAACCAATGGGAGCTGTCACATTGGAAAAACCGTACCAATTGATCAAACGGATCTTTTTCAGTAAAATCTTTCGGTCTCCTCCTCAAAATCCTCCGGATACAGCTGTTCTTCTGATTGTTTCTCTTCCGGCGTTTCTTTCAAATATTCTTTCGCAACAGTCTGAAACTGCGGGAGATTCCATCCAAACTGCAGGGATGGGTACAGCTGGATTTTCATGTTCTCCCCGTTCTCATCTTCACTAAAATTAATCAAACTGTATTTCTTAAACAGACGAAAAGCGGCGTTAAGCTCTGCGCGCGTCAACGGAAGATCATAGGATTTGATTTTGTCAATCAAATCTCCCTTTGTCACAAAATTCCCCTCATTATATCCTAGATTTTCCAGATAAACCTTCCACAGCACCAGGAGCAGATGATATTGAATCGTCGTAAATGTCACTATATTTGCCCGCTTCAGCCCCACAGTATCTGCATCTTCCTCGCTGGCAACGAGCATGCATACTCCCGTCTTCTCATCCACAATCACATCAAATCCGATCATCCGGAGATATTCGGAAATGTCCTCCCGGTTGGATTCACGGGAAGCAAACTGATAAAGCTTTTCGTCCTTATCCCGCAAAATGAAGGTTGACTCCAGAAGTTTCCGAATGCACCGCTTGAATAAATGGTTATTTTCCTCTTTTTCTGTTATCTGCAAACTGATATCGCTCATTGTTCTTTCCTCTTAATCGTTAGATTGCTGATTCTCGCTGCCTCCGTCTCTATCATTCCCTCTTTGAACTCCACTTCATAGGGGAATCCGACTGTCCCGGAATAGATCATACCGGCGGCAATCATGGTCGCGTCATCTCTTGTGCGCACACCGCATTCCTCCACGGAAATCTTCTTTCTACCCGCCAGAACCTGGTCAAAGTGCTTTTCTACATGATTCATACTGTACCGATCCGGCGTCTCCGTCAGCAACTCATCCGTCAACCTCTGTTTTTCTTCCTGCGACAATTCATCCGGGGCAAGCCCGGCACTCTTCCGGTTTGGATTCGCCTTTCTCCGCCGTTCAAAGGACTTTCTTCCGATATACCCCACACTCATAACGCGATGGGACTCAGCCAGCCTTTTCAGTACCGCTTCCCTTTCCTCTCCGTTCAGATTTTTCAGGAAAAGGAGAAGACGATTCAGCTCATGTTCCAGATTGGTATTATTGCTTAAGACCATCATCATCCGTGTAGAATACAGGTTATAATAGGTATTAATTTTCCTGTCAATATAGCTCATCTCCTGTTCATACTCCAAATTCACAAAACTGTCCAGCTCGTCAAACTGACGGCTGATTTTTTCTCTGGCCCGAAGCTCGTCAGCATTTTCGATTTTCATATACTCCTGAATCATGCGATCATACAATTCTGAACGCCGCAGTTTCCGCAGCATTCTGTCAATATCAGCTATGTAGGAAGGAATCAGGCCGCTCTTCTTGATAAAAAAATAATCGTTGAAAAAACGGTTCAGAAGTTCATCTTTGATTAGAAACTGGCCAAAACTGTTGGCATCCGCCATTTTCATAACCGCCCTCATAATTTCACGGATACTGTCCTTCAAAATCAGCAGATCATTTTTCAAATCACATTCATTTTCAATCAGGGGAACAAGAATATTTAGATATGGCCGCACGGCTCTGGCGCTGTCTTTGCCAAAAGATGATCTCAGAATCTCATGCATGGAAAAAATATGATTTGTAATGGCTCCATTGGCATCCTCGTTAAAAATCTTGTTAATGGCATCAATCAGTTTTCGGCAATAGGCCGACACTGATGCGATATTGTCTCCGCTTCGTCCGATTTCTTGGGGTGTAATCCAGCCACAGGCACGGAAATACCGCAGAATCGCGGAAGCATTTTCCTGAGGTGTGCGTCCGGCACCCACTTCTTCTCCAATATTTTCTGTTTCGATAGAATACTTACAGTTCTGAAGATATAGAATCAACGTGTTTCTCGCATCCATCTCATACAGCACTGGAATCTCTTTTGACTTCTCAATCAGCTGATTGATACATTCAAAATAGAGTTCCCTGTTCTGGCAACAGAAGGGATGAAAAAATTTATTATCTATTACTGAAAAAAAGGACATTGTAATTCCTCCAACACTCTCTGATACTGTTCTGTTTTTTCTTACTTCCTGTATATTTACATTTAGTATAACACAGACCACTAGATTAATCTATGTAAATGTCAGTTCATTTCTCATCTAAACACCTAAAAAAGGGTATAAAATCCCTATGGGTC
>CASERA010000235.1 GCA_949290175.1 uncultured Ruminococcus sp. | reverse complement strand
TTCTCATTATGAGAAGTTGGACGGAATCGAGCGTTGCATCGACGATGAGATACCTTTTGATATTCCGGACAGCTGGGCATGGACATCGGTCGGAGAAGTGTGTACTAATATCCAATATGGTTCCTCACAGAAATCTTCTCAGACTGGAAAAATTGCTGTGTTAAGAATGGGGAATTTACAAAATGGACGAATCGTGTTGGATAAGTTGGTTTACACTTCCGACTCGAAAGAAATCGAAAAATATCCGTTAGAATATAACGATTTGTTATTCAATCGAACCAACAGCAAAGAATTAGTTGGTAAGGTAGCAATTTATAAAAGTGAAATTCCAGCCATTTATGCTGGGTATTTAGTGCGTTTGCACCCAGTTTTAATTGATAGCGATTATCTCAATTATGTCATGCAATCACAATATTATTGGATTTATTGCCAAAATGTCAGAAGCGATGCAATAGGGCAATCCAATATAAATGCTGAGAAGCTCAAACGTTTTATATTTCCACTTCCGCCATTGCAAGAGCAGAAAAGAATTGTAAATCAGATTTCTTGTGCTATGAATAAAATTAAACATCTATAGGAAGGAATGCATACACTCCAAACGATCGAAGTGTATGCATTCCTTTTTACCAATCTACGATTGTATCAACAATTTCACGCTGTTCTGTGGCTGTTTTTCTGAGGTAAATACGGGTAGTTTCGATGCTTTCATGTCCCATGAGATCAGCCAGAAACGCTATATTATTACAGCGTTCCAAAAAACTCTTAGCAAATCTATGGCGGAACGAGTGCGGATACACGACCGCCGGATTGATGCCGTACTTCACTGCCAGTTTCTTCAACTGTCCTGAGATACCACGAGTGGTAATACGTTCCCCATATTTGTTCAAAAAAATGAAGCCGCTTTCTTGTTGCTTTTCAGCTAACCAAGAAAGGGCTTCATTTTGTAATTCTTTGGGGATATAAATTCTGCGCAATTTACCACCTTTGGAGTACAGGTCAAGATGCCCCAACTTAACATGTTCAGCTTTAATCTGAATCAGTTCGCTGACTCTGGCTCCAGTGGCAGCAAGAAAGCGAATCACGAAATACCAAAACATTTCATCATCATTCTTCAGACAAGATTTAAAGTATTCGTAGTCTGCTTCACTAATAACGTTTTCCAAAAAAGTTTTCTGCTGCACACGGACAAAGGGCAGTTTCCATTTCTCTTTGCTAATGCACTCTAAGTAGCAGTTGATGGCTCGAAGTCTGAGGTTAACCGTCTTGGGCTTGTAATTCTCGATCAGCCATACTTTGTACTCTCGCAGCTTTTTCTGAGTGACATCATCGTATTGCTCTCCATACTGTTTTATGGCGAATAGATACGATGAAATCGTGTTTTCCGAGAGGTTCGTGCCCCTCAAATGTCTTTCGAATTTTTCTTTTTCTATCATGGCGAAAGACCTCCTTTCACCAGATATTATACAATTCTACGCTAAACCAGCGTAATTTTATTGAACAATTCTTCAATCCTATCTACAATCTTTTTTTGTTCTTGTGAAGGTGGTACGGGTACAAGAATATCGCAGATGGCATCCAATCTAAAACTGTTTTTTATGCCATGCTGATTTCCTTTATAACACTTTTTCGCATGACCAGTTAGCAAAAAATATGGTAAATATTTATTTCGGAGGGCAGAAAAAAATCTTAGGACAGCAGTGTGTTGGTTAATATAAGCAGTTTCAAATTCATCAGGAATAAGTCCGAGCATTCCAACTTCACCAGTAATTGAAAAAAGCAAATCACCTGCCTGTAACGCTGTTCGGATTCCTTCTGCCTTTTGGGGCAACTGAACTCTTTGAATATTATTCAAGCGCAAATCAAAAGAGTCTTTCGATAAATTTCCCATGCGTAAAAACAACGCCCCTGTTTCAGCATAATACTTTGCCCAATCACGAGAACCGCTTGTAATTAGTTCTGTTATACTGCCCAGACGAGACCACGCCCATGTTTCCGGAATATCAAAAGGTATCTCATCGTCGATGCAACGCTCGATTCCGTCCAACTTCTCATAATGAGAATTATCCCTTCTGAAAATG
>CASERA010000234.1 GCA_949290175.1 uncultured Ruminococcus sp. | reverse complement strand
ATATCCTTATTATTTGGATTACTCTTAGGACTTTTCAATGCACTGACAATCGCGGTTTTGGAACTGCCTCCTTTCATTGCAACACTGGGCTCTATGATGGTTGCCAGAGGTATTGGCTCCATTATCACAGGCGGTATGGCAATTACATGGCCGGCTGATCCGGCTCCGGAAGCGTGGTTCCGCCATATTTTTAAAATCAGTGTAGGAGGAGTTAATATTCCGATTGGTTTCCTTCTTGTTATTCTTGCAGTAATTATTATGTCTATCTTCTTGAATAAATCAAGACCAGGACGTTATATTATTGCAATCGGAAGCAACAAGGAAGCAACAAGACTTTCTGGTATCAATGTTGTGAAATACCAGGCACTTGCATATATTATTTCTGGTTTGTTTACGGGACTTGCAGGTATTTCTTATGGAGCGACATTTGCTACAATCGCACCAGGAACAGGTGCGGGACTTGAGTTGGATGCAATTGCGGGAGCAATCATCGGCGGTACTTCAATGACAGGTGGCTCCGGCACAGTGGTTGGAACTCTTCTCGGTGTATTTATTATGTCGCTGTTGAAGACAGGACTTCCATTTATTGGTTTACAGGCAAACTGGCAGCAGATTATCACAGGTATTGTCTTAATTGTAGCAGTACTGATTGACGTATTAAAGAACAGCAGACGGTCATAACAAGTCATTTCGTATTATTGTCGCAAAGAGAGCGGCTTTAATAAAATAATTTATTCTAAAGGGAGGATAAAAAATGAAGAAAAAGGTCTTAAGTGCAATGTTATGTGTAGCGATGGTAGGAACACTTGCAGTTGGATGCGGAAGCGGAGGAGGAAAAGATACATCTTCTTCCAGTGGTGACGGAGCAGCAAAATCCAATGAAGATTTAAAAATTGAAATCGTATCTAAAGGTTTCCAACATCAGTTCTGGCAGTCGGTATTAAAAGGCGCTGAAACAAAGGCTGAAGAACTTGGTGTGAAAATCAACTTTAACGGTCCTAACTCTGAGTCTGATATCGCTGATCAGGTACAGATGTTACAGAATGCTGTCAATGCAGCTCCAGATGCTATCGGTCTTGCGGCACTGGATACTTCCGCTTGTCTGGATGCTATCGGGCAGGCTCAGTCTGCAGGTATCCCGATTGTTGGTCTTGATTCCGGTGTACCGGATGCTCCAGAGGGAGCTGTTGTGGCAAATGCTTCCACAGATAACTATGCAGCAGGTGAAAAAGCGGCAGAGGAATCCTGGAATGCAGCTCTGAAAGAGAGAATTGAAAATGCAACAGAGCCTGTAAGAATCGGTGTTATGGGACAGGATGCTACATCTGAATCGATTGTAAACCGTGGACTTGGATTTATTGATAAAATCGCCTCACTTTGCAAAGAATCCGGAAAAACAGTTACAGTCGAGGGAAATGAAAAATATATTTCTGACTCTAAAGTAGAAGCAACAAGTGACGCAGATGTTATCATCGAAATAGCAGTACCTTCACAGGTAACAAGTGAACTTTCCGCTCTGGATTGTCAGAACCTGTTAAGTAAAAGTGACACAATTGCTATTTATGGTTCTAACCAGCATTCAGGTGATGCAATGGTAACAGGTAACAAGAACCTGAACAAATTCGGAACAGGGGAAGGTCAGGTTATCGGTATTGCATTTGACTCTGGTGCAACAATTAAGAATGCTGTAAAAGACGGTACATTCATCGGTGCTATTACACAGGCTCCGGTAAGCATGGGAGAAACAGTTGTTGATCTTTGTGTAAAAGCAGCAAAAGGTGAAGAAGTATCTGACGTAGATACAGGATGCCAGTGGTATACAGCTGAAAATATGGATGATGAAGAAATCGCTCAGAACCTGTACGATTAATTCAAAATACATATACAGACAGGTAATTTAAGAGAGAGTTTTCGGACGAGAAAAATAAAAAGTAATACAAAACAAATCCCTCCAAACTTCAAAACAGGTTTGGAGGGTATCACTCACTAATTAGTAAACTGCTTTTAACTCCATTCCTCGGTATTGTTCAATTCAGCTTTGAGGGAATTTAAAACGCCTTTAGATGAAATGTCATATATTTTTTGAAGTATATCTTGTTCAGAAATACTTTTTCCTTTCCGATACCAGTAATTTATTACACTCAATACAGCAGAGAGTTGATATTCCAATAATATTTCCAATGTCTCAAAATTTACTGTATTGTTTTCTATGTCTTTAGATATATGCAATAAAAATTCTTTTTTAATCTGTTCGCCTAATACATAGTAATTTTGCCTCTTAAACAATAATTCTATATATTTATCCTGCTGTTTAAAATAAGTAAAAAGTATCGTCCCTATAAGGTTTTCTTGCAATAAAGTACGAATATTCTGTACTGATAGCACGTTGGTTTTTACGGGAAATAGCATACCACCCACGGCTTTATCTCATATAATTTCCAAAATGCAGTAATAAATTCTTTTTT
>CASERA010000233.1 GCA_949290175.1 uncultured Ruminococcus sp. | reverse complement strand
TGCAGGACGCCGAACTCAAAACGAGAAGACTTTACATGCTGATCTGATCCTTGCCGGTATCACGCAGCTTATTACTGTTGTTCTTGCTCATAAGATTAATCATCACAAATACATTCGCAGCTTAAAACCTCTCATTGCATAGGGCTTACCAACTCCATAAAGCCTATAGCTTATTAAAGTGCGCCTAAAGTGCGTAAGGATTCTTTTTTCATTCCAAAATACGTGAAAAGCAAATATTGTTTCCCATTTTACTTCAAGATCGCTAAGAAACTTAGCGAGTTTCGCAATTACCTATGAATAAATAGTATAACGTTTACCTAAATTATTCAAGCATATTTTATAAAAAATATATATTTAATATAAAATAATTGGTATAATTACATTAAAAATACCGGTATTTTTATAGAAACAATAAAATTGGGAAAATGTTTTTTGTAAAGGGGTGAAAGTATGAGAAGGGCTACAAGGAAAGCCTGCAAAATTATAAGTTCCATTCTATGTGCAGCAATTGTTTTTACAATACTTCCCGCAATTCCTGCTTACGCAGCAACCAGCTTGAGAAGTGAATCAATTTATCAGATTATGGTTGATCGATTCTATGACGGGGACACATCGAACAATGCAACTGGAGAGGCATTTCGTTATACGGAAAATACACAGGATGATTTCCGATATATGCATGGTGGAGACTGGCAGGGAATTATAGAGAAAATCCCATATATCAAAGGGATGGGGTATACTGCCATATGGATCTCGCCTGTTTCGGATCCTCAGCTATGGGGAATACCAGATGCAAATGGAACCCAATGGCCGACAGCATATCATGGATATAATGTATATGATCCCAACCGTGCCAACCGGTATTTCGGAGCTTCGGATCCACAGGAGAGCAAGGAGATACTAAAGGAACTGGTTGATGCATGCCATGACAACGGTATTAAGGTTATTTTCGATGTAGTTCCAAACCATGTTGGGGATTATTTGCAGGGAACCGGAAGTGATGCCCATTATTTAACAGATTCTACAGGATTGAAAGCCGGCACACAGCTGCAGCCTGTCGCTCCATTTAATAATGTTGATTGGTATCATAACCTGGGGGATATAAACTGGAATCTGGAGCATCCGCACACAGCGGAGAGTACACAAATGCTTGAGAATCATGATCTTGGTGGTCTGGATGACATTGATTTGGATAATGAAGATGCAAAGGATGCCATTTACGATTCCATTAAGGAATGGTTCACTTATACAGGAGCAGATGCGGCCAGAGTAGATGCAGCCAAATGCATGAAACCATCTGATATTCATGAGTTACAGGAGTATCTGGGAGTTACCACATTCGGTGAGAATTTTGACATGGATGTAAGTTTCGTAAAAGACTGGGTGGGAGATGATGCGGAAACTGGTATGCTGGATTTCCCATTATTCCAGGCAATCGTAAACGATTTTGCCTATGGACAAAATTTCAATAATACTTCGGAGCTTTCTATTCAGACAGTATTTGATCAGGACTGGATGTACGGTTCTCATTTGAATGATATGGTAACTTTTATCGATAATCATGATAGAAACCGATTCTTAACAGAAGCCGGTGGAGATGTCGATAAGCTTCACAATGCCCTGACATTTATTTATACAGCACGAGGAATACCGGTCGTGTTCCAAGGGACAGAACAGAACCGAGGAAATGCCAATGGTCAGACTATCAGTGGTATTGCAGATACATGGAACCGATGGTCTATGCAAACGAAAGACGCGGATGGAAACGTTATTCATGATTATTTTGATATATCTACGGATACCTATCAGTTAATTGCAGATTTGAACGAGATCCGTAGCCAGTATGAAGCACTCGCAGACGGTACACAAAGAGAAATGTGGACATCCATGCATACATATGCATTTTCTAGACGTGTGGATTCAGGTGAGAATGAAGGCCAGGAGTTAATTTGTGCATTTCATAATGCAGAGGGAACAGAAAGTATTACGATGTCTATCAGAGCGGAAAGTTCTATTACACCAGGAACTACTTTAGTGAATGTAATGAATCCGAATGATAAGATAACTGTATCTTCTGACTGCAAAATAACCATTTCTCTTACAGGGAACAATTCAAAAATATATGCTGTTGCTGAAGATGAAGAGCCATTAGTTCCAGTTACCTTTACCATTAATAACGCAACAACAAACTGGGGAGAAAACATATATATTACTGGTAATTGTGACGAACTGGGAAATTGGAATTCGGAAAAGGCTGTTGGACCGGCAGTATGCCCGGATTATCCGACATGGACACTAACAACATACCTGCCAGCAGGAACCAATATTGAATTTAAGGCAATTAAAAAAGATGAAAGTGGAAACGTGACGTGGCAGGACGGTGGTAATTGTACATATAGTGTTCCAACATCGGGTACAGGAGAAATATCGATTAACTGGTAAAGATTGAATTGGATAAGGGGAGTCGGTTCCGATGGGATAAAATTCCCATCGGGATTGACGCCCTTTTTAATATGCATATGACTAGAAAAAGCACTTTACATCAAAAAGGAAAATAAGAAAGATGACACTGAGGATATGGTCCTATGTCAAGAAAAAGTACAAATCCTTCAAATGTCCAAATATAGGTAATATCTGACATCCAAACAGCATCTGGTTGAGCAGGATTAAATTCTTCATTCGATATATTTTTTAGTTTTGACTAAAATCAGAATTTGTTGTTGTTTGCACATAGGGGGTTATTCCCATTTGGCTCATATGATTGCCTACTGTTTTTTCAGTAACGTGTTCACCTGATTTATGTAGTTCAGCAGTAATTTTAGGTGCACCATAGTTTTGATGTGATATGCCCATACTCCACCTGCAGGAACATGGTTTACTGCTCCTGTATGGTGACAGTGATGGTGTCACCAACCTGTTTGCCCATTTTCTTCCGAATATCCTTGCGAACCCCTATAATATAGCAGACTGAACCGTCTTCGTTTTTTACTCCCATATTCACAATACTTCCGCTATAAGGTACGCCGTCAAAGGTTGCCTGAACCTTCACCCGGCCTTTCCCAAATTCTTTCCGAATATCATACGAAAACGAACATAAGCGCCATTTTTTTTCGGCAATGGCTCAATGACAGCTTCAAATTCATAGATTTTCTCTTTCAAAACTTTAATTCCTCCATACCCATCTTTGAGTGCCTACACCTTAATATACCATGTAGACCTCGATTGTCCAAGTTGCTTGATACTGCTTCTTTTCGTCGTCTCACTCAGCACGGCTTCCACTGTGGTGGGGATGACATCAGGCAGTATTTTACAGATTTTCACCTTATATCATATATAGAGTGTGGAAAGAAAGTTTTCGATAAAGGGGAAATAGATGTTTTCGTTTGTTGCTCACGCCAGCCATGGTTTTCTTTTCAGTGACGCAATGCTGGAAGCCACGTTAATTAGGCTTGCTGGAAGCATCCCGTTATTCAAAAGGAATAGTCGAAATTTCTTATAATATTCCCTTTTCTGCAGGTAATCCTACCATAGTATGTACAGCAATTCAAGCAGTGACACAGTTTTCCCCATTATTTTCAATGAATTCGCTCCCTATGCTTGCAACCAGCTTCTCTTCAAAGAAGATTTTTTCTCCTATAGATTCTGACAGATTTTCTGATATTTTCTAGTCATTAAATTTTTCAGTTATTTCCTGAATGCTGTCAATCCCGGCAATTCCCGTATAGTAGAGAGTTCACCTCTATGTTCTTTACCTTGAGTAGGGGGCGGGAAGTTGAAAGATATATTAAATAAAAAGATAATGAAATATAAGTACATGAGTATATAATGACGGTTCAATTTAAGAACAAGGAGTTAAATATGCACAAAAATAATTCGTAAAATTAAGGGAAAATAACAAAAATGTAATAATTGATTGATATTTATTAAAACGAAGTATATGCTAAATGTAAAAAAATAAAGTACACGTGTACATAAAAATAAAGCAAAGGAAATTTAAATGTATGAACTTGACGAAGGGAAGATGTTTATTAATTTCAGAAAGGGATCCAATATGAAGAATACAAAGATTATATGTAATAAAAGATTTATAATCGGAGAAATAGATTCCCGGCTCTATGGATCATTTCTGGAACATATGGGAAGAGTTATCTATTCAGGAATCTATGAGCCGGATAATGAATTATCAGATGAAGAAGGATTCCGCAAGGATGTTCTGGAAAAGGTAAAAGAAATGAATGTCACTGCGGTTCGTTATCCAGGGGGAAATTTTGTTTCGGCATATCACTGGGAAGATGGGGTAGGACCAAAGGAACTGCGTCCGAGAAAATTAGAACTTGCATGGAAAGCAATTGAGACAAATGAATTTGGAACGAATGAGTTCATATGCTGGGCGAAAAAAGCTGGAGTTACACCTATCTTTACAGTAAATTTGGGAACAAGAGGAATTGAGGATGCGATTCATTATCTGGAATACTGTAATTTTCCGGAAGGAACTAAGTATAGCGATTTGAGAAAACAACACGGTGTCCAAGAACCGTATGGAGTCAAGTTATGGTGCCTTGGAAATGAAATGGATGGAAACTGGCAGATTGGTCATAAGACAGCAGAAGAGTATGGAAAGTTGGCTGCTGAAGCAGGAAAAGTAATGAAACTGATTGATCCGGAGATTGAGCTGATTGTGTGTGGCAGTTCGTTGTCCAGTATGAATACTTATCCAGAGTGGGATATGGAAGTCCTGGAACAGACATATGATGTTGCTGATTATCTGGCACTTCATCAGTATTATGCCGGACAGGATAAAGGAACCAAAGAATTTTTGGCACAGACGCTGGATATGGAGGAATATATCAAAACGATACGTTCAGCAGCACAGGTTATCAAGCAAAAGAAACGCTTAAAAAAAGATATGAAATTTAGTGTGGATGAATGGGGAGTCTGGGCTGTTCCGGGAAATACAGTCAACAAAGAAATCGATAATGAACCGTGGAAAATCGCTCCATCAATCAGCGAACAGATATATACGTTGGAAGATGCACTTTTGTTTGCGGGAATGCAGATGGTAATACTCAGGAATGCGGATGTGATCAAAATTGCATGCCAGTCTTTGCTTACCAATGTAAGTGCGTGTATTATGACGGAGAAGAATGGGGGGCTTTGGCTTCAAACGATATATTATCCTTTTTATTATTTTGCAAATTATGCGAGAGGGATTGTACTGGACACTGTAAGTGAGGGTCCGTGTTACGCTTGTGAAAATTTTAAGAAGGTGGCGTATGTCGACAGCATTGTGATTTGGAATGGGGAAGCAGGAGAGGTTGTTATTTTTGCGGTAAATCGAGATGAAGAACAGAGTCAGGAGGTAGAAGTACAGCTCTATGAGTTTGAAGTTAAAAAAGTAATCCAAAGGATTAGCATGACGGCGGAAGATAAGAAGATGACGAATCAAGAGAATCATAGTGCAGTAGTTCCAAAAGAGAAGGGGGATGTGGAATTAAATGCGGATACATGCAGGATGCAGCTAGAACCATTGTCTTTCAATATGTTAAGGTTGGAAGTAGAGAAATAATAAGAGTTGCAGACATATCGACCAATCTTGAAGGAGTAGCATCAACAGTTGTTTCTGAATCATAAGATTTTAGACAGAGACATATTGAAATTTGAATCAAAATTAGATGTTCATCGAAAAGATGGGTTAGAATTGCTTTTTGCTTCAAAATTCTTTATAATAACAGTAAATTAATTTGTAATAAATTACAGAATATGTGACATAATATAAGAGGTAAGGAAAATGTTAAAACCAATTTCTATATTATACCATTGTAATGATTCAAAACGATGTCACAAATTTGTTAATGATAATACATATATGATTGTAAGTACGGAAGACGGAATTTGGCTTGGGACAGGTATGTATTTTTGGGATAATCAGTCAAATGCCAAGTTTTGGTATAAAAAGAAATGTAAAGAGAATCCTAAAGAGGAATACAGCATTGTTCAAGCAAGCGTATATATGGATCATTTATTAGATTTGACAGATTTAGATGTATGTAAAAGTATTGAAAAATTATGGTGTAAGTATAAAGAAAAGGCACATATTAGCGATTCACAAGACCAACCATTAGGATATAAACTAAATTGCTTGTATAAATATTTTTCAGGTTTTGCAGACATATTTTGGGTGATAAAAGTATTTGGAAAATATAATTATACGCCGAAAAATGATTTGTTTTCTTATGATTTACGAAGTAATAAAGCAGAACCAATAATAACTGTAAAATGTATATACAATGTCAGAAATATTAATGCGATTGAAGAAAGAGTAGTTTTGGAATAGGAGGTTGTCAAAATGTTCGATAAGAGGCAAAGTTTAGATTTTATACAGGAGTGTATAGAGGCTATAGATAATGCTACAGATTTGGAAAAAGAAACTATGAGGCAAATCTATTTTCAGGAAAAAAAACATTTTGAACAGAATGATTTTGAAGTGATTTTACCATGCGAACTGGAGCAGGGAAAGATGTTGGAAATGGATTATGAGCCAATCAATGTTGTATTGGACTTAAAAAAGGATGCCTCCTCATTCTATAATAATGATTCAATGAACTCGGTAGTTTTTGATGAACTGGAAGGTTTTGCGGCATAGGTGAGAGGTGAAAAGTAATTATGAAAAACAGTAAATTTCAATTTGATAATCCGGTATTGTCATATTTAAAATTTGAAATGAATGATAATTTTAATGAAATGATGTATTCAGGAATAAAATTATTAGGAAAAACGGAAATTGTAAAGTCCCAAACAGAAAATAAAGCACAGGTCAGTTTTCGATTACTGATAGGAGAAGAGACAGAAAGTTCTCCGTTTTTCATTGATATTGAAATGTGTTCTAATTTTGCTTGGGAAGATGAGTTAAAAGAAAATGATGACACCGTAGATAAATTATTAAAAGCAAATGCGCCGTCACTTTTGTTAGGATATATACGACCATTGATTGCTACGATAACATCAGCTTCAAAATACCCGTCTTTTCATGTCCCATTTTTGGATATGCAGGATAATGAAGCCGAGATTAAATATGAATCTTAAAAGCAATAGAAATGCATATGGAAGCAATGGGATTCCATGAGAAAGCCATTGTAAAGTGATATTCGCTTTACAGTGGCTTTTTCAATGCTTACAATTTTGAAAAAAGTATTATGGTAAAAATGATAAATAATTTAGTTGACATGAATATTAGCTAAAAGTAAAATATTTACTATAAACAAAGAGGTGATAGAATGGCGACTATAAAACAGATTGCAGAGATTGTCGGGGTATCAAGCGCTGCCGTGTCAAGAGTCCTGAATTATGATGAGGGGATATCTGTAAGTGCGGAAACCCGAAAGGCTATTTTTGAGACAGCCGAAAAAATAGGATACAGGAAGAAAGTGATATATCCCAGGATTGAAAATGTTGTATTGTTGTACTGGATTTCTTCTTTAGATGAATTGGAGGATGTCTATTATCAATCTATCCAGGACGAATTGAAGAAGCAGGCTAAAAAAACAAAGATTCAGCTTACTGTTATAACAAAAGAAGAGGGGCTGGAGGCGGTGCCTTCCGAAACTCAAGCGTTTCTGGCAATAGGATGGTTTAATCGAAAAGAACTGAAACAACTTTATAAAATCTGCAGAAAAGGTGTGTTTATTGGTACTTCCCCAGATGAAAAGTTGTTCGACAGTGTCCGTCCTAACCTTGACTCGTTTGTGACGCAGATTGTGGATTATTTTGTTGAAAGAGGGTATAAGACAATCGGATTTATTGGTGGGATGGACCGAAATATTGATACGGGAAACCCAGTCATGGATGTTCGCGAGTGGTCTTTCAGGCAAAGTGCGGAATATTATGGAAAATTGAATGAAGAGTATATCTTTATCACCGATCGTTACACGGTGACAGCAGGATATGAAACGGCGAGGGAAATGATAAGGCGGGGAAATGTCCCTTCAGCTCTTTGTATTGCAAGCGATACTTTGGCAGTAGGAGTGCTGCAGGCACTCAACGAGGCTGGAATACAGATTCCGAATCAGGTGGCTGTTTTCAGTATCAATGATATTAATGTAGCCCGATATGTTTCTCCGCCATTGACAACATTTCATATTGACATACCTCTGATGTGTGAAACGGCACTGGATTTGTTGCGGAAACGTGTCCTAAGCGGAGGGAAGATTACAAAGGCAGTATTTATTAATGGGCTGCCTGTGTTTCGTAAAAGCTGTTGATGCGGAAGCGGGAGCAGAGCATATGAGAATAAACCATAGGGACTTGCAAACAAGTCCTTTTTATTTATAGGAAATTCCGATTTTGGAGAGGACAAAAAGAAACACATGTTCGTCGAACATATGTTAGATAAACATGTGTTTGGGCATGA
>CASERA010000232.1 GCA_949290175.1 uncultured Ruminococcus sp. | reverse complement strand
TGTTATGTTCGCACCTTTGTATCTTTCTAATTACTGTATCAACGGCTGTACTTACTGTCCATATCATATGAAAAACAAACATATTGCCAGAAAACAACTGACTCAGGAAGAAATCCGCCGGGAAGTTATTGCGCTGCAGGATATGGGACATAAACGTCTTGCACTGGAAGCAGGAGAAGATCCGGTTCGAAACACTATGGATTATTATCTGGAAAGTATCAAGACGATTTACAGCATTAAACATAAAAATGGGGCAATCCGGAGAGTAAATATCAATATTGCCGCTACAACTGTTGATAATTATCGTCTTTTAAAAGAGGCCGGCATCGGCACCTACATACTCTTCCAGGAAACTTATCATAAAGAAAGCTACCTTAATCTTCACCCAACCGGTCCAAAACACGACTACAACTACCATACAGAGGCGATGGACCGTGCAATGGAAGGCGGCATTGATGATGTAGGACTTGGTGTTTTATTTGGACTGGATAAATACCGCTATGAATTTACAGGGCTTTTAATGCACGCAGAACATCTGGAAGCGGCATACGGTGTTGGACCTCATACAATTAGTGTTCCTCGTCTTCGCCATGCGGATGATATCGACGCAGACTCTTTTGACAACGGCATCGATGACGATACCTTTGCTAAAATTGTAGCATGTATCCGAATTGCAGTTCCTTACACAGGAATGATTATTTCCACAAGAGAAAATCAAAAATGCAGAGAGCGCGTCCTTCATCTTGGTATCTCTCAAATCAGCGGTGGTTCCCGTACCAGCGTCGGAGGATACTGCGAGCCGGAACCAGAAGAGGCAAAATCTGAACAGTTTGATGTCAGCGATACCCGAACACTGGATGAAATTGTACGCTGGCTGATGGAGCTGGGTTACATTCCAAGTTTCTGTACAGCATGTTATCGGGAGGGACGTACCGGAGACAGATTTATGTCTCTTTGCAAAAGTGGGCAAATACAAAACTGCTGCCATCCGAATGCTCTCATGACATTAAAAGAGTATCTGATGGACTATGCTTCTCCAGAAACAAAAGCAATCGGAGATCAGCTGATTGACAGAGAAGTCCTCAATGTCCCTAACGAAAAAGCTCGCGCAGTCGTACTTGAAAATCTTCGTTTGATTGCGCAGAATAACCGCAGAGACTTTAGATTTTAATTCACAGGGAGGTAATTATGAGCTTAAACTCTACACCATCCGCAGACCGTATTCATATTGGAATCTTCGGAAAACGTAATGCAGGAAAATCCAGCTTGATTAATGCTGTAACCGGACAAAATCTTGCCATTGTCTCAGATATCCGTGGTACTACGACAGACCCTGTTTTAAAGTCTATGGAGCTGCTTCCTTTGGGTCCGGTTGTCATCATTGATACTCCCGGACTGGATGATGAAGGAGAACTGGGCACCCTGCGAATTCAAAAGGCATATCAGATTTTAAATAAAACAGATATTGCTGTCCTTGTAATCGATGCTTCCGTAGGAATGACAAAGGAAGATATGGATATTCTGATGAAAATCCAAGAAAAACAGATTCCTTTTGTCATTGCTGCCAATAAATCTGATTTATTTGAAAAGGAAATGCCAATCTCTGGACTTCCGGAGTCTCTTCCAGTTGAAAAAATAATTTCTGTCAGCGCAAATTCCGGTCAGAATATCTATGAGCTGAAAGAGCTGATTGCAAAACAAGTTCCTGTAAAAAATGATTCCCGGCAGATTGTCAGAGATTTGATTCAGCCCAATGATTTTGTAGTACTTGTGGTACCGATTGATAAGGCAGCCCCAAAAGGGCGTTTGATTCTTCCTCAGCAACAGACGATTCGAGATATCCTGGATGCGGGTGCCGTTTCCATCGTCACCCGCGATACAGAATTAGAAGAAACCTTACAGAAACTTGGCACAAAACCAGCGCTTGTAATTACTGACAGCCAGGCTTTTAAAAAAGTATCCGCAATTGTGCCGCGAGAAATTCCATTAACTTCTTTCTCAATCTTATTTGCCCGGTATAAAGGAAATCTAAAGACTGTTATACACGGTGCTAAAACACTGGACTCATTAAAGGACAACGATACCATATTGATATCAGAAGGCTGTACACATCATCGGCAATGTGAGGATATCGGCACTGTAAAATTGCCAAATCTGCTTCGTAAATATACAGGGAAAAATTTAAAATTTGAATTTACCAGTGGAACGGAATTTCCAATTGATTTATCGCCTTACCAGGTTATTATCCACTGCGGAGGGTGCACACTGAATGAACGTGAAATGAAATATCGACTGAAATGTGCCGAAGACCAGAATATCCCGATAACAAATTACGGTATTGCAATTGCACAAATGACCGGAATTTTAAATCGAAGTATCGAAATGTTTTAATATTGCAATATACGATAAAAAACCGTCAGACTTTGCTTCATTACAGAAGAAATCTGACGGTTTTCTTATTCTAGAAAAAAGCAGTTAAATTTGCTCCATTTCCTATGGAAACTCCCATCATAATTATACCTGACAAAAACAGTACCGCTGATACACCAATTACGCCGATGACTACACCCGGCTTTCTGCTAGGGAATAGCTTTGTCCGATATCCCGGTGTTCTGCCGTGCAGCAGATAATTTCCAATATAAATTGCTCCCGGAGCAGCTGCTGATAACAGCAGATACACACCAACAGACATCAGCATTTCTGCCTGGTTTGTCATTACAGCCGACTGGCCTTCTACTAGAAAGTAAACATCTTTCATTGCATAGAGTAAGAAAACCTGAAGTGCATTGTTGATAAAGTGGAAGAGCATACTGTAAAAAATATTTCCGCTTTCCCACAGGATATATCCCATCATCACTCCGCTTATGGCAGTTGGAATGAAACGGGAAATATCCCCATGGAATATTCCAAAAATACATCCGCTTATCAAAAGAACGGGCCATTTTCCTAAACGTGTCTTCAAACTGCTCATAAACATCCCACGAAACAGTGCCTCTTCACATATTGCCGGGGATACAGCAATCACAACGATAGAAAGAAACAAGGAATCTGACAACATCCCTTTTGCCAGACCAGTATTCACTTCCAATATCTTCTCCGGAAATAATACCGTCATAATCAATATCAATACCATTTCCAGAAGAAAGGTTCCTATCCAAATCAACACGGTTCCTACTGTTCCCCCTAAAAATGGTGTTTTAAATGGAAAAACCTCTTTTAAATCAGCCTTAAACAAAATAACAGCACCAACTGCCACTGCCAGGAACAGAATCTCTCCAATTAAACTTCCGTACAATCCTAACGAGATAAAAAACGGCGGTACCACCACAAATAGAAGAATTGCTGCTGCAAGCAGGCCAACAATGCCCTGCCATACCTTCAGCTGTTTTTGCCCCTTATTCTGTTTTTTTAACTCCGTATTCATCTGCTCGCTCATCCAATACCTCCTGTATCTTTGGGAAAATAATTTCTGCTTTATACAAATCTGCTTCTGTAGAAATTTTCAAAGTACCATGCTGCAGTTCCACAAAACTCTTTACAATCGCCAGGCCAAGTCCGGAACCCTCTGTATTTCTTGAAACATCACCTCTGACAAACCGGTCTGTAATTTCCTCAGTATTGAAATTCAACTCGGCTGCAGATACATTTTTCATTGAAATCCGTACTTCCTTCTCTGTTTCTGCCATATCAATATAAACTCTGGTATGCGGCATGGCATATTTAACAATATTAACAATCATATTTTCAAAAATCCTGTATGTCTTCTGGCTGTCCAGCCACAGCACAATCTTATGCTCCGGAAGATTCCACTTCATTTCCAGATTTGCTTTTTGGATATTATTATCATACTCCAAACCTACCTGCTTTAACAAATCCACAATATCAATTTTCATATAATGAAGTGTTACATTCCGACTGGTTGCTTTACTAATTTCAAATAAATCCTCAATCAGAACTTTCAGACGGAGGGATTTTCTCTCCAGAACCTCAATGTATTCTCTTCGTTTCTCTTCATCCGTTTCATTCTTCACCAAATCAATATAGGTGATAATTGCTGTCAGCGGGGTCTTTAAATCATGAGAAACATTTGTAATCAAATCCGTCTTCATGCGCTCACTTTTCACTTCTTCATCTACTGCTTTTTTGAATCCGGTCTGAATCCGTTTCAGCTCCTGCTGTATAGGAGTAAAAATTCCTACATCGCCTTCAATAGGCAGGTCTAGTTTACCCTCCGCCAGCTCGTTCGTTGATTGCAGCAGCCCTTTGTACTGTTCCTGTATCTTATTGAAATATTTTCTCAGAAATATAAATAATCCAATAGAATACAGTGCAGATGCCCAAATCCCATGAATCCAAAACAGACTAAGAAAAAAGATAATAACAAAATTAATCAGCACAATTCTTAATATCGTTTGGTTCGTCTTATCCTGAAAGTCCAGATGCAAAAGTGCTTCATACTGTTTTTCACAGAAGTTTTTTATTCTTCCACAGATACCACCTGAGCCCTCTTTCACTTTTCTGCTGTAACTGCGCCCTCCATTTTTCAGCCACAAGAGAAATTTCACACACAAAGAATGTTTTTTGAAATATGCTTTTTTCATAATAAACACTTCCCTCAAACATCCTGCAATCCAATAAACTGCTGCAAAAAAAGCAAACCATACGACTGCATTGATTACATATGAAATTATGTCATTCAGAAATTGGTTTCCTGAAATGGTATTTATAAAATCATGATTTATAGTTCTCCATACCATTTCTCCCCAACTGGTTTGAGCTGACATAAGTATGATTGCTATTATCGCTACAATTTCTATCGGACATTGGAATATTATATACTGCTGTTTCTGAACATCTTCCTTCAAATCCCTGTTTACTGACCGTTCTGCATAAAAAGGAATCCAAAATGCAGACAGTGCTGTCAAAATAACCAATAAACATTCCACCCATATATAGGATGGCTCCTGCATCATCTGGATAATATATGTATAATCACTTAGTTCATTTTCTTCCATATAAGCATCCAGATTTTCCTGTGTCATTCCATATATAATCTCCACTTTGTATGGTGTGGAAATACTTTTATACGAATCCTCAGCATAATACTGCTGTCTCTCCAGCAATTTTTTTTCTATCCAGTACTGATTGCGTTTGTCAATCTGAGTCCCGCCTATCTCCACACCAGATAATTCTCCATCTGAGTCAAATGAAAAGGCAGCCCGGATTGCATAATTCGTATCCGAACTCTTCTTCAGTTTTTTCTGGACTGTCTCATCCGTTTCCAGAAGGGAATTTGCTCCTTCTTTATCAAAAATATCATATTCCAGATATTTCTTCAGTAGATAAAAAGAAGTATCCCCATATTCCTCAAGCACTTCCGACTGGTCGGTTTCTTTCGAAATCTCATTATATAAAAGATAATTACCTTCTGTCAGTGGGTTTAACATATGAATGATATATTCTGAATTTTCCATTGCCCCGGATGGATGCTTTTTTATGGCATTTGAAAATACCGGATAAAACAGAAGCATGCCTGCTGTTGAGATGATTAATACAGCAATTACCAGCATTCTGCCTTTTTTATTGCTGTTTTTCAATTTTGTACCCAACTCCCCACACCACCTTTAAATATTTCGGATTCTTTGGATTCAACTCAATCTTCTCACGGATATTTCTTACATGTACCATAATTGTATCCGTATTGATTGCTTTTTCCTGCCAAACCCGTTCATAGATTTCTTCTGCTGAAAAAACTCTGCCGGGATTCTTTGCCAGCAGCAAAAGAATTTTATACTCAATCGGTGTCATTTTCACAAGCTTTCCATCCACACAAACTTCTACGGTATCTTCGTTGATTTCCAGGCCCCCAATAATATGTACATTTTCCTTAACTTCCAGCTTCTCCATAAATCGCCTGTAACGGCGGAGCTGGGAATTCACTCTTGCCATCAGTTCCATTGGCGTAAACGGCTTTGTAACATAATCATCTGCTCCGATATTGAGTCCTGTAATCTTATCCATTTCCTCCGACTTTGCCGACAACATAATAACCGGAAAATCATACTTTTCCCTGAGCTTCATTGTCATGCGGATTCCATCCATCCTGGGCATCATAATATCTACAATTGCCAGATGTATTTCTTCTTTTTCTATTATCTCCAGTCCTTCTACTCCATCCGCTGCCTGAAAAACTTCGTATCCCTGGCTTTTTAAATAAATCTGTACCCCTTCCCGTATTTCCTTATCATCTTCCACCACCAAAATGTGATTCATTTCCATATACCTCTCGTCTCCTTCTTTCTTATGTTCTGCACCTTTCGTAAAATATTTTCTCATCAAAAAATTCTACGCATCTTTTAACAGTATATCACATTCTGCGGTTTCTGCCTCTATAGGAAGCTTTGGAGTTTGTTTTTTCTGTACTTCTCCATAATCATGTGCTGCAACCATCACCGTAGTAAACGGAAGAGGAATCGCATAATGATCCCATCGCCAAAACAAGCGAAGACAACAAGAATAAGAAACGGTAATTCCCACAAATTCTTCCTGTTCATGTTCAGCTAAATAGAATGCCAGTTTCTTTGGCTCATGCCGGGGACCTAAAGGACCATCCAGAGCAACAGCAATTGAGCGCATCTGCTCATAAGAATTCTGGAGAATTTTCTTCAATTCTGCAAATGCGGCAAATCCGTCTGGAACGCGAAGCGCATTTCCTCCGTATTCTCTTATCATATGCTCGATATAATCTCCCCTTTTATCTGCAGTCACAATCACATCAATCGGGCCGGCCTGCTCTGCCAGCTCCTCCAGTACCAGATTCATAAAAAAGCTGTCTTCATGCCAAAAACCAAAAATCTGCTTCCCATCACTAATCTGCTTCTCCTGCCATTGAATTGTTATAGTCTTTTTAAGAAACTTTAAATATCCTGAGAATAGATTCTGCAGTATTTTCTTCCCCATTTGATTTTTCGCCATATTCCATTTCCTCTTCCCTTTTTGTTTTTATACACTGTGCGTACAGCTGCTCTGCATAAAGAGCCAGTCTGGATGCCTTATACAGTGATGCACTCTGTTCTGCCTGTTCCTTCATGTTATGGTACACTCCCGAATGAAGAAGCTCAGCTGCCTTGTCACTCCACTCTTCTACATCCTCTGTTGTCATGTATCCATTCACTCCATTTTTAACTACATCTTCCACACCGCTCGCTTTGATTGCTATTACTGGATTTCCTGCTGCCATCGCCTCTTGAATCACGATACCTTGTGTTTCTGACTTGGAAGCAAATAAAAACAACTCGCTTGCTCTTAGATAATGTTTCACTTCTTCATTTGGTACATTACCCATAAAAATCACCGTAGTATCAAGGCAAAGCTTCTCTGCCAGCTCCTCTAGTTTCGGCCGCATACTTCCTTCTCCGAGCAGTAAAACCTTGAAATCTTCCGGTAGTTTTTCTTTTAATCTCTGAATTCCCTTTAAAAGAAACACCGGATTTTTTTCTTCTTCCAGTCTGGAAACAGAACAAAAAAGATGCATCTTTTCATTTGCTCCCAGATATTTTCTTCTGATTTCTCTTGTTCTTTGCGGATCTTCTCTGTAAAATTCATCCGCCAAACCTGTCGGCATGACCGCCATAGGTACAACAGTTCCATTTTTTCGAATCCGTGCCTGCATTCCAGCAGTCGGAGCCAGTACCATATCACACTGATTCGTAAACCATTTCATGTATCCCGGAACTATCTTCTCCTTTGCCAGGCGAATCAGACCTCTCCTCCACATTCCTGAATCTTCTGTTTCCCGAAATATCGGTATATAATGAAGATAGTCTTCATACCGCGTATGATATGTATAGATTATAGGTATCCCATATTTCTTTCCCAGATGCAGCGCCTCTGTACCGACAAACATTGGCTGATGCACATGAATACAGTCAAATGATTTTTCATGGAAATTCCGTCTAATTTCCTTACTGTATAATCTGGGATATACCATGCCATTCTCCATTTTTCGCTGTGTTACCTGAAACCGTACCACTCCATCTTCTTCTTGCTGTCCATAATCAGGTGCAAAAACAGTTACCTCATGCCCTAGTTTTCTCAGTTCATCTGACAGCCTTTCTATCGATATGGGAACACCTCCTACAAATGGTTTATAATTATTAGTAAGCATTGCTATCTTCATGTTCTTCCCCTCCTCTAAGACAGTACTTTGATGGCCGCTTCTCCAAAAAAATATCCTGCTCCTACAAATACAAGATTCCATATGAAAATCCCCAGACAGGAGCTGATGGTATATTTTATAAATTCCATCTTAATCATTCCTGCCGGAATTGAAATGATTGTGCGCACCATCGGGAGCAGCTTACTGATAAATACCCCAGTAAATCCTTTTTCCCTCAGCATTTCCATCTTTTCTTCAACTACTGCTCGTTGCTTTGGAAACTTTTTAAAATAAAATCCCAATACCTTATCTCCGCCTGCTCTGCCTAACAGGTATAACAGCCAGCTTCCGGTCATTCCTGCTGCTACAGTCAGAAGCATTACCAGAGGAAAACTAATATCTCCCTGTGCTGCCCAGATGCCCGACAGAGGCATAATCACACCTGCCGGAAAACCTGGAAGATTTAAATACTCCAGTAACACAATCAAGTAGATGAAAAATACTCCATATTCAAGAAAATAATTTGTCAATGTTTGGATATTCATAGAAACAGCCCCCTTTATCTTGTATTTATAATAAAATACAAAAATAAAGAGGGCCGTTATAAGTTTCAAAAGAATTTCTTAAGAAGGTTAAATATTTGGTAAAGAGCCTGTTACTCTTTCTGATTAAAGTCTTTCTAATAATTTTATAACGTCATACAGTGTATCACACTTGTGCCATACCATATTTAATATTTTCTGATCCGGCTGTACAAGATCAGGCACCATAATCGGTCTCATACCTGCTGCCGCTGCTGCCTGAATACCTGCCGGAGCATCTTCAAGTGCTGCTGTATATCGAGGCTCTATATGAATCTTTTCACAAGCACGCAAATAAATCTCAGGATCAGGTTTTCCTGCACTTACCATATCTCCATATACAGTGCCATCAAAATAATCAAACAGACCATATTTCTTCAATAGCATCTGTGCATGATTTTGGCGGGAAGAAGTTGCAAGGGCCACTCGATATCCCTTCTCTTTTGCATATTTCAGAATTTCTTCTGCTCCCGGCTTTTTCTCCACGCCCTCTTCTTCCATAATCCGCCTATAAAGTATTCTCGTCTTCTCCGTAAACTCTTCCATCGGAAAATCCGGGCTGACATGCTCTTTAAAATACTGTTCACGTCTAACTGCGTTCAATCCGATCGTATTATAGATATGATTGCCAAAATTTTCATATCCCATCTGCCTGCCGATTTCATTCCATGATTTCTGAATGATCCGTTCTGAATCAAAAAGCAGACCATCCATATCAAATACGAGGCCTTGTATTGTCTGCTCTTTTTCTTTTACCATGCTTTCATTTCCTTTCCGGTTTCCACACTACTGCTCTCTGAATACAATACTTCCATCTTCGTAATTCATGCTGTCAATAATGGCAAGAGATTCTAACTGGAATCCCAGATTGCGGATAATTCTTCCTCCGGACTGGAATCCCTTCTCAATCACAATCCCTATTCCTTCTACGGTGGCACCTGCTGACTGCACAATCTGAATCAGTCCCTGCAGTGCACATCCATTTGCCAGAAAATCATCAATGATGAGTACCTTGTCCTCCGGATTCAAGAATTTCTTAGCTACAATCACATTATTTTTGCACTTGTGTGTAAAAGATTCTACTTCTGCCACCAGCATTTCGCCTTCTAAATTGATACTCTTGGATTTTTTTGCAAATACAACCGGCACATTGAAATGCTGTGCCACGATACATGCGATTCCAATTCCTGATGCTTCTATTGTAAGTATCTTATTAATATCCTTTCCTTCAAAGCGCTCTTTGAATTCTCGTCCAATTTCATTAAACAGATCAATATCCATCTGATGATTCAGGAAACTGTCTACTTTCAACACATTTCCTTCTTTAATAATACCATCTTTCAAAATTCGTTCTTCTAAAAAATTCATCTTATGCTTCTCCCAATTACTCTTTCACATATTTTATCATCCATTATACCTTTTTTTTCGGGTGAAAACAACAAGATTTTTATGCTTCTGCTTTATTTTCTTCTGTATCGAATATTACAAATACTTTTCTCAAAACAATCGAATTCAGCCATACAACTACTGCAACTCCTATAAAAATCCAAATACCCAGTCCCATCATCAGAGTCTGCCCTGTAAGTAAGGTCACAATGACAGGTCCCACTGTGATTACTAAAAGAAGCAATGTATATGGCAATCTTGCGACTGTTAGAATCAATGCATTCTTTAACGTATTTTTGACGGTATTTTCATATCTTGCCTGAAGTGCAAAAGCATAAATCCCCACGCTAATAAGCACCAGATAACAAATCAGAAGAATTGCCTGAAGTGCTGCCTGGATTCCAGGCGCCATAAACCTCACAAAAAGGAGATCCACGATGAGCACAACAGAAAAAAATAAATAAACGAGCCATATTGCTGTGCTCTTTTTTAGATTCTCCCTGAAAGCTTTTAAAAATCCCTTCGCAATATACCCCTCTTCATTTTTCACCAGTTTCAACATCACCGTATAGAGTGCCGTTGTAGAAGCTCCTATCGTGATAATCGGTATGGAGCATACCAGCCATAAAAGATTTAAAATCACAAAATCTGCACCCCTGCCTAAAAAACGCATCACCACATTATCTGTCCAATTCATTGTCCAACCTCTCTCCCGTCTTTTTATTCCTTTTATTATACCATGTTTGAGAACACCGTGGAATACTTCTCCTGAAAATAAAAAGAAATAGTGCATAGATTCCACTAGAATAAATCTATACACTATCTCTTATCGTCTCTTTTATTTCCACCTCGCCTTTTAGGGCATGAAAAAAGCGGGTGATGGGAATCGAACCCACGTATCCAGCTTGGAAGGCTGGTGTTCTACCATTGAACTACACCCGCATGTCTTGTTGTCTTTCGCTCTCCTTAAGACATGAATTATATTACCATAAGTTTTTTCAAAATGCAATACCTTTTTTCAAATTTTTTCTATTTTTTTAATTTTATATAATATTTGTGATTTTTATTGCAAAGTGACAAGCCCTCTCATTGATTTTTAAAGAGGCCTGTACACTCTGCATTTGACAGTATTACTCTTCTTTGATATGACGCATTTCATCTACCTGATACCATTTTACTTCATACCCTGCACCGTGAGAACAGAATATGGACGAAGAAGGATTCTCCCAATCCCGCTCCTTTTCATATCCAATTTTCTGAATTACATCTTCCTGGTTATGGCATTCTCTGTATCCTCCATCCCGGAATGTAATCGTTCCCTGGTCTTTTGTATACGCACGCACCTCTTGTGCATAATCCATAAATTCAGATACCGGACCTTCTCCACAGATAACCGTGTCCTTTCCAACAATTTGTGGTGGCTGGAAGCTGCCATGCATCCGCTGAATATCCGACATCACCCGCCCTGTCATTTCTGACGGCACACGGATTTGAAAGGAATAGTACGGCTCCAGCAGAGTATTTTCTGCTTTTTCCAGTCCCTGACGTATTGCCCGATAAACAGCTTCTCTAAAATCTCCGCCCTCTGTATGCTTTTGATGGGCTTTGCCTGCTGTGAGTGTAAAAATTACATCTGTCAGTGGCGCACCTGCTAATATCCCCAAATGTTCCTTTTCTCTAATATGTGTAAGTGCCAGATTCTGATAATTTTTATCCAGTGTTTCCAGGCTGCATTCATTCTGAATTTGTATTCCGCTTCCCCTGACACCAGGAGCAATTCTGACATGAACTTCTGCATAATGCTTAAGGGGCTCATAATGTCCGTATCCCATCACTGTATTTTTCAATGTTTCCTTATATAAAATCCGACATGGTCCAAAACTAATCTGCATGCCAAACCTTTCTTTTACAATCTCTTCCAGAATCTCCAGCTGAATCCTTCCCATTACATGAAGTTGAATTTCTCCTGTCTTTTCTGTGAAGCGTACTGATAGCTCCGGCATCTCGTCCTCTAAAATACGGAAATATCCTGCCGCAGTATGAATATCCGTCCCATCTTCTATAAGAACGGTAACAGAAAGCAGGGGGTGCAATATCGTCTGTTCTACTTTTGTCTTTGTCAACCCCGTTACTGCACATACCATTCCTGTCTCCGCACTTTG
>CASERA010000231.1 GCA_949290175.1 uncultured Ruminococcus sp. | reverse complement strand
TGGAAGAAGTAAAAAATAGTGATGGAAAGATTATTCTGTTTATAGATGAGCTGCATACAATTGTCGGAGCAGGGAAAACAGACGGAGCGATGGATGCCGGAAATATGCTAAAACCAATGCTGGCACGAGGAGAATTGCACTGTATTGGTGCGACAACGCTGGATGAATACCGTCAGTATATCGAGAAAGATGCAGCATTGGAGCGGCGTTTCCAGCCGGTCATGGTAGAAGAGCCGACAGTAGAAGATGCGATTTCCATTCTTCGTGGTCTGAAAGAGCGGTATGAGGTATTTCACGGAGTGAAGATTACAGACAGTGCACTGGTAGCAGCAGCTACATTATCCAATCGGTATATTTCTGACAGATTTCTGCCGGACAAGGCAATTGATTTGGTAGACGAGGCGTGTGCTTTGATTAAGACAGAGTTGGATTCCATGCCGACGGAACTGGATGAGTTGAGACGACGTGTGATGCAGCTGGAGATTGAAGAAGAAGCATTGAAAAAAGAAGAAGACCGTCTGAGCAGAGAACGTCTGGAACATCTGCAGGAAGAGTTGGCAGGGCTGAAAGAAGCATATGCAGGTAAGAAAGTACAGTGGGAGAACGAAAAAACTTCCGTTGAACGGGTGCAGAAGATTCGAGAGGAAATTGAACAGGTCAATAAAGACATTCAGAAAGCCCAGAGAGAGTATGATTTGAATAAAGCTGCTGAACTTCAGTACGGCACATTACCTCAGCTTCAGAAACAACTGGAGGAAGAGGAGGAAAAGGTAAAGGCAAAAGACTTGTCCTTGGTTCATGAAGCAGTTACAGATGAAGAAATAGCAAAAATCATTTCCAGATGGACAGGAATTCCGGTTGCAAAATTAAATGAAAGCGAGAGAAGCAAGACGCTTCATTTGGGAGATGAATTGCACAAACGAGTTATTGGACAGGATGAAGGGGTAGAACTGGTAACAGAGGCCATTATTCGTTCGAAGGCGGGTATCAAAGACCCGACAAAACCAATTGGTTCTTTCTTGTTCCTTGGACCTACTGGAGTTGGTAAAACAGAGCTTGCAAAAGCACTTGCAGAAAGTCTGTTTGATGATGAAAACAATATGGTGCGTATCGATATGAGTGAATATATGGAAAAATACTCCGTATCCAGATTAATCGGAGCTCCTCCGGGATATGTAGGATATGATGAAGGCGGACAGTTGACAGAGGCAGTCAGAAGAAAACCATACTCGGTTGTACTTTTTGATGAAATTGAAAAAGCACATCCGGATGTATTCAATGTCCTGCTGCAGGTACTGGATGACGGACGTATTACGGACTCACAGGGGCGTACTGTGGACTTTAAGAATACGATTCTGATTATGACCTCCAATATCGGAGCAAACTATCTGCTGGAGGGAATCAAAGAAGATGGAAGCATCCAGGAGGAAAATCAGGAAATGGTAATGAGTGACTTAAAGGCACATTTCAGACCAGAGTTTTTGAATCGTTTGGATGAAATAATCATGTTTAAACCATTGACGAAATACAATATTCGTGCCATCATTGATTTGTTAGTAAAAGATGTCAACAGGCGTCTGGCAGATAAAGAACTGTCAATTGAATTGACGGATGAAGCGAAGAATTTTGTAGTAGAAGGTGGATATGACCCGATGTATGGAGCAAGACCTTTAAAGAGATATCTCCAGAAGAATGTGGAGACATTGGCTGCAAGGTTGATTCTTGCCGGAAATGTCGGCAGAGAGGATATAATTATAATTGACGTTGTTGACGGAAAATTGGAAGCGAAAGTGAAAGGACAGATTACCTCATGACACGGACTATTTTCCATATAGATGTCAATTCTGCATATTTAAGTTGGACAGCAGTAGAACAACTGAAAAAGGGAGCGAAACAGGATTTGCGTGAAATACCGGCAATTATTGGCGGGGATCAAAAGTCCCGGCGTGGTGTAGTGCTCGCAAAATCCATTTCTGCAAAACGATATGGCATCCGCACGGGGGAACCCGTTGCGAATGCCTTTCGTAAGTGCCCGAATCTTGTTATGGCACCGCCAAACCATCAGATGTATCGGGAAAAAAGCCGGATGCTGATGGATTATCTTCGGACATTTACGAAAGAAATTGAACAAGTCAGTGTAGATGAATGTTATGTAGATATGACATCTGTACTGGGTTCTTTGCATTCATCAATTGACGCTGCTTTGGAAATAAAGGAAGGTGTGAAAAAGCGATTTGGATTTACTGTAAATGTAGGGATTTCTTCTAATAAACTACTGGCAAAGATGGCATCAGATTTTGAAAAACCAGATAAGATTCATACGTTATTTCCAGAGGAAATACAAGTGAAAATGTGGCCGCTTCCAATTGGAGAGTTATATATGGCAGGGGCTTCCAGTGTAGAAACATTGAAAAAGCTGGAAATTAAGACCATTGGGGATTTGGCGCAGGCAGACCCGGAATTAATAGCACTGCATTTGAAGAGTCACGGAAGAATGCTTTGGGAATTTGCCAACGGGAGAGACCAGTCTCCCGTGCAGGCAGAGCAGGTGGAGGCAAAAGGAGTTGGAAATTCTACTACATTGTCAGAGGATGCAGAAATGCTGGAAGAAGTGTATCCGGTTCTGGCGCATTTGGCAAAGAGTGTTTCCAACCGTCTTCAGAAAGCAGGACAAAAGGCAAATATGGTCAGTGTAGAAATCAAATATTTTGATTTTAAGAAAATTTCTCATCAGAAGCAGCTTGGGAAACCTACAAATGAAAAGGATGTATTATACCGGACGGCATGTGAACTGTTTGAAGAGATATGGACAAGGGAGCCGGTGCGTCTTCTTGGGATCCGGACTGCGAAACTGGTGGATGACTCAGAGCCGGAGCAGCTTTCCATTTTTGATATTGAGATTCCAAAGAAGATGGATGAAAATACCCCAACGAGAGAAGAGTCGGAAGCGTAAAAAGGTAAATTTGGAGAAAAGAAGATGAGGGAAAAGGATTATAATCTGGAACGAATCAGAATGATTTCATTTATTATGGTAATCGTCATTCATGTAACCAATTATTTCTGCCGTGCATTTGGTGTAATCAGTACAGGGGAATATATGTTTTCACTGATTCTGGATACTTTGTCAAGAGTCAGTGTACCGTGCTTTTTTATGATTACGGGAGCACTTCTTCTGGGACGCGAAGAATCGCTTGAAAAACATTGCAAACGGCTTTTGAGATTCATATCTGTTCTGGCTGTATGGAGTGCAGTGTACTATTTCTGGAATATTCTTTATATGAAGACGCCTTATGATATAAGAGAGATTCTGTATGCTCCGACGGAGGCACATTTGTGGTATTTATATGCTATGATTCCTATTTATTGTGTGATGCCGTTTTTTCAAATTATGTGCCGCGGAATGAACCGCAAAATGGAACATGCATTTTTGCTTGTGATTACTGGAGGAGTAATTTTTAATTATATTATATCGCTGCAAAACGGGGAACCCTATTATGATTTGCCTTTGATTGGTGACAGGGCGTATTCATATTATCTTTTCCTTGGATACTATATTTATAAATATGGCAATGATATTAAAAAAATCAGTCAAAAAACAGCTGCGGCAGTATTTGGAGTCTGTATTGCACTTGCATCTGTACTTACATGGAGAATTTCGGTTCTACGTGGAGAGCATTATGAACGGGTGCTGGAGTATGGATGTCCTTTGATAGTGATTGCAGCTATGGCATTTTTTTTATTTATGATAAGGCAGGAGGAGCTGTTGATGAAAAAGAGCAGGCGTATCAAACAGATGATAGACGCCTGCTGTGGATGCTCTTTTGGAATTTATCTGATTCATATTTTGTTTTTAGATACTTATAAGAAACATTTGGAGCCGGAAACAATATCCGCATGGATTGCAGTACCGGGGCTGATTGTGGGAATACTGGCAGCTTCGTTTTTCTGTATTTATGTGTTGAGAAAATTTAAAATCGGAAGAAAAATTACTTAGATTTCTGTAATAATGTGGAAAAAAACAAAAAAATACCACTTCCGCCTGCAATTCCGATGCTGTCAATCAGAACATCTTTGAAGGCAGGTGTTCTTCCTGGGATGAAAGACTGATGGAATTCATCTCCTGCCGCACATAATATACATAGAAAGAGAGATGTAAAAAATAACTGTTTTCCTTTAAGACCGTAGGTGTATAACGGCAGTGAAACCAGAAGTGCCAGCACCAGATATTCAGATACATGAGCAGCTTTTCGGACGCCATATTCAATTCGATTTGCGTATTCGTGAATTTTTGTTTGATTCAGTTTTTTTTGAAATACGCTGTCATAGACCGAGATTATCTGTTCGCTGACTTTTTGACTCAATCCTCCGGAAGTGTTCCCATCCTGATTGGAAAATCCGAAAATCAGACAAATCATGATTAGAGCAGGAAGGATTGTCAGTGGTTTAAAAAATGATTTTGAAAATTTATATGTCATAAAGCAAAACTCCTTTTTCATATACCATAATTGAAAAAAGGAGTTTTGTCTAGTTTTTGCAACCTTAGCTATTTTATGTTATTCTATAAAAGTATAAGTATTTTTCGGGAAAACAAAGTATTTTCCATAGGAGGAATGAATATATGAGATTAAACCAGTTATTGGAACGTTTAGAATATGAAGTAGTTCAGGGGAGTGATGAGATAGAAATCACGACTCTTATTAATGATTCACGAAAAGTGAAAGAAGGCTCGGTGTTTGTATGTATCAGCGGTGCAGTTTCCGACGGACATCAGTATGTAGAGGATGTATCAGCAAAAGGTGCCGCAGCAGTTATTGTAGAAAAAGAGGTGGAAGCACCTGAGGGAATGACGGTAATCCGTGTAAAAGACACAAGATATGCACTGGCACTGACATCTGCTGCTTATTTCGGATATCCTGCGGAGAAGTTAAAAGTTATTGGGATTACAGGAACAAAAGGAAAAACAACGACCACATATATGATTAAATCGATTTTGGAAGGTGTGGGACATAAAGTTGGGCTGATAGGAACCATTGAAGCCATCATTGGAGACAAGGTAATTCCTGCAGCAAATACAACTCCTGAATCCTATACCATCCATCAATATTTTGCTGAAATGGTAGAGGCGGGCTGCGACAGCGTTGTTATGGAGGTTTCTTCCCAGGGGCTGATGCTGCATCGTACAGCAGGAATTCCGTTTGAAATCGGAATCTTCACAAATCTTGGCAAAGACCATATCGGACCAAATGAACACAAAGATTTTGATGATTACAAGAGATGTAAAGGTCTCTTGTTCAAACAGTGTAAGCTTGGAATTGCTAATGCAGATGATAAATATTTTGAAGACGTATTTAAAGAAGCTACATGCAGGACCGAAACGTTTGGGTTTTCAGAAAAAGCAGATTTACGCGCAGAGAATGTACGGCTGGTATCGAGACCAGGATATTTAGGGGTTGCCTACCATGTGGCAGGATTGATGGATTTCGATGTAGAAATTGATATTCCTGGAACTTTCAGCGTATATAATTCTCTGACGGCGATAGCAGTGTGCCGCCATTTTGAAGTACCTGTTGATGCAATTTTGTCAGCGTTAAAACAAGCAAAAGTAAAAGGCCGTATTGAAATGATTAAGGTCTCTGATGATTTTACACTGATGATTGACTATGCACATAATGCGATGAGTTTGGAAAGTCTTTTGTCTACATTAAAAGAATACAATCCGAAGCGTCTTGTATGTCTGTTTGGATGTGGAGGAAACCGCTCAAAGGACAGACGGTTTGAGATGGGAGAAGTATCCGGAAGACTGGCGGATTTGACGATTATTACTTCCGACAATCCACGTTTTGAGGACCCGAGGGCGATTATTGACGATATTAAGGTTGGAATTGCGAAAACAGATGGAAAATACGTGGAAATCTCTGACAGAAAAGATGCAATCAAATATGCAATTGAGCACGGTCAGCAGGGGGACGTGATTGTTCTTGCAGGAAAAGGACATGAGGATTATCAGGAAATTGAAGGAGTAAAATATCCGATGGATGAGCGGGTATTGATTCAGGAAGTATTGGAAGAACTCAAAGCAGGAAAATAGGCAGGGGTCATAGTGTTTGCAGATATTATTGTAGATATTAAACATGAAAAACTGGATAAAATATTTCAATACAGAATCCCGGAGAGGCTGGAGCAGGAATTGAACGTCGGTATGGAAGTTATTATTCCGTTTGGGAAAGGGAACCGGCAGACAAAAGGCTATGTAACAGGAATATCTGGAACCTGCAATTATGATTTATCAAAGGTAAAAGAAATTTTAGATATTTCCCGTAATAGTGTGGAAATCGAGGCGAAACTGATTGCTCTGGCAGCATGGATGAAAGAGCATTACGGCGGCACGATGATACAGGCATTGAAAACAGTGCTCCCGATTAAACAGAAGGAGAATGCGAAAGTAAAGAAGTACGTTCGTCTTCTTCTCGATAAAGAAACAGGTGAGCGGCAGCTCCATTATTATCTGGAAAAGAATCAGAAAGCAAGAGCAAGGCTGCTGGCAGCTCTTTTAGATGACACGGTCATTGAGTATGAGCTGGTCACGAAGAAACTGAATATTACCCTGAGTGTAGTAAGAGCGTTGGAAGAACAGGGTGTGGCAGTTCTGGAATCTGAGCAGGTATACCGCAATCCGGTGAAATCCAAAAAACGGGAGGAACGCCGGATAGCATTTACAGAGGAGCAGGATATAGCAATCGAGAGTTTCTGGAAGGATTACAGCCGGGATATTCGCGGAACATACCTGGTACACGGTGTTACCGGAAGCGGAAAAACAGAAGTCTACATTGAAATGATCCGCAGAGTGGTGGGGCAGGGGAAGCAGGCAATTGTACTGATTCCTGAGATTGCACTGACTTATCAAACGGTGATGCGGTTTTACCGGTGTTTTGGAGACCGGGTATCGATTATGAATTCCCGTCTTTCTGCAGGAGAGCGTTATGATCAGATGATTCGCGCCAAAGATGGCGGGGTGGATGTGATGATCGGCCCTCGCTCCGCCTTGTTTACTCCGTTTCCAAATCTGGGGTTGATTGTGATTGATGAAGAACATGAAGCAACCTATAAAAGTGAGCAGGTACCCCGGTATCATGCAAGAGAAACGGCACAGGCGCGCGCCGAAATGGAGAATGCAAGTGTGATTCTGGGCTCTGCAACTCCGTCTCTGGAAGCGATGTATCGTGCCAGAAACGGGGGATATCGTCTGTTGGAATTAAAGAATCGTTCCAGGATGCAGGAGATGGCTCAAGTATATACGGTAGATTTACGGCAAGAGCTGAAAGACGGCAACCGCTCCATTCTGAGCAGGAAGCTGCAGGAACTGCTGGCAGACCGTCTGGAGAAAAAGGAACAGGCCATGCTGTTTTTGAACCGACGCGGATATGCAGGATTTATTTCCTGCCGGGAATGTGGGCATGTCTTGAAATGCCCACACTGCGATGTGTCACTTTCCTATCACAGGAATGGGAAGATGGTTTGTCATTACTGTGGGTATGAAGAGCCTAAGGTGCAGAGGTGTCCTGAGTGCGGCTCTAAATATATCGGAGAATTCCGTGCAGGAACCCAGCAGATAGAGGAGATTGTAAAGCAGCAGTTTCCACGGGCGAGAATTCTGCGGATGGATATGGATACAACCAGGGAAAAGGATGGACACGAAAAAATCTTGTCTGCATTTGCAAATGAGGAAGCAGATATACTGGTAGGTACACAGATGATTGTGAAAGGGCATGATTTCCCTAATGTGACTTTGGTAGGTGTATTGGCAGCAGATATGTCCTTATATTCAGATGATTACCGTTCCGGTGAAAGAACGTTCCAGCTGCTGACTCAGGCAGTCGGAAGAGCAGGAAGAGGTCGAAAAAAAGGAGAAGCAGTAATCCAGACATATAGCCCAGAACATTATAGCATTGTGTCCGCGGCAAATCAGGATTATGCTGCATTTTACGAAGAAGAAATACAGTATCGGAAGCTGATGGGGTATCCTCCTGTGGAAAATCTGATGGCGGTACTGATCAGCTGTGAAAATGAGGCATTATTAGAAACAGGATGTCGGTATCTGAAAGAATTTGCTCAAAGAATTTCCCCCAAAGAGACCATGCAGGTAATTGGGCCGGCAAGTCCCGGAATTGGAAAAATCAATGATGTTTATCGTAAAGTTATTTACTTAAAAGACGAAAATTATGATACACTGATAAAAGTAAAAAATGGATTGGAACAGTACATTGAAGTAAATTCTGGATTTCGGAAAATGAGAGTTCAGTTCGACTTTAATCCAATGAACATATTTTAAAACGGGACATGATATATTCTAAAATTGATTTACAGGAATAGAAACAGAAGATAAAACAAAAAATAGAAGAGATTAGAGGAGGTTCATATGGCAACGAGAGAAGTCAGGATCATGGGAGATGAAATTTTAACAAAACAGTGCAAACCAGTCACAAAGATGACACTTCGCACAAAGATTTTAATTGAAGATATGCTGGATACGATGTATGAAAAATGTGGAGTAGGACTTGCGGCACCACAGGTGGGCGTACTGAAACAAATCGTTGTGATCGATGTCGGAGAAGGTCCGATTGTCTTAATTAACCCAGAAATCATCGAGGCTTCCGGAGAGCAGACCGGAGAAGAAGGGTGCCTAAGCCTTCCCGGAAAATGGGGAATCGTGACAAGACCGAACTATGTAAAAGTCCGTGCACTGAATGAGAATATGGAAGAGTTTGAAATCGAGGGTGAAGGACTGCTTGCAAGAGCGTTCTGTCATGAAATTGACCATTTGTCAGGCAGAATGTATGTGACGAAAGTAGAAGATGGCATTCATGATGTGAAAGAAGAGGAGGACGAAGAATAGATGCGGGTAATTTTTATGGGAACACCGGATTTTGCAGTGGGGACACTGGAAGCACTGATTGCAGCAGGACATGACGTCTGCCTGGCAGTGACACAGCCGGATAAACCAAAGGGAAGAGGAAAAGAAATGCAGTTTCCACCGGTAAAAGAGGCGGCAGTTCACCATGGGATTCCCGTATTTCAGCCGGTAAAAGTAAGACGTCCAGAGTGCGTGGAAGAACTGAAAAAATATAATGCAGATGTCATTGTTGTTGTTGCATTTGGGCAGATTCTGCCAAAAGAAATTCTGGAACTGACTCCTTACGGATGCATCAATGTCCATGCATCCCTGCTTCCGAAGTACAGAGGGGCAGCTCCGATTCAGTGGGCAATCATTTCAGGAGAGACAGTAACCGGAGTTACAACCATGCAGATGGATGAGGGACTTGATACCGGAGACATGATTTTGAAAAAGGAAGTGCCGATTACAAAGGAAGAGACAGGAGAAAGTCTGCATGATAAGCTGGCAGCAGCGGGAGCCGATTTATGCGTGGAAACGCTGAAGGCATTGGAGGAGAAGACAGCAGTATTTATAAAGCAGGGAGAATCTCCGACTCCGTATGCAAGAATGTTGGATAAAAAGCTTGGGAATATTGATTGGAATCAGTCCGCATCAGAGATTGAACGTTTAATCCGGGGATTAAATTCCTGGCCGAGTGCCTACACGCACTGGGGGGATAAAGTTGTAAAAATCTGGAAAGCAGAAGTAAAAGAAGCAGATACGCTGACAGAAAATGCAGGCAGAAGTTTTTGTGTGCCGGGAACGGTAACGGAAGTTACGAAAGACAGCTTTTCTGTACAGACCGGAAACGGAATCCTGATAGTGAAAGAACTTCAGATTCCGGGGAAAAAGAGAATGGAATCAGGTGCTTTTTTAAGGGGGTATACACTGGAAACAGGAACGATATTTCAATACCATTAAGGAGGAAGAAGAATGTTTTATTTTGATCCAACTTATATACTTGTAATTATTGGAGCAGCAATCTGTATGATTGCATCTGCAAGAGTTAATCGTGTTTTTAATAAATATGCCCGTGTGCGCAGTCATTCTGGAATGACCGGACGTGAGGCGGCAGAGAAGATTCTTCGAGCAAATGGGATTTATGATGTTACAGTACATCATATTCCAGGAAATCTGACGGACCACTATGATCCAAGGAATAAAACTCTGGGGTTGTCTGATGCAACTTATAATTCTGCGTCCGTAGCGGCAATTGGAGTTGCAGCACATGAATGTGGTCATGCTGTGCAGCATGCAACAGGATATTCGCCTCTGCGTATTCGTGGTATGCTGGTGCCGGTAGCAAATTTTGGCTCGATGGCAGCGTGGCCGTTGATTCTTATTGGATTGCTTATCGGAGGCAGTGGCTCATCCTTTCTCATTAATCTTGGAATTTTGCTGTTCTCGGCAGCAGTTCTTTTTCAGATTGTGACACTTCCGGTAGAGTTCAATGCGTCAAGCAGAGCAATCCGTGTTTTGGAAAACTCAGGTATGCTGTATCAGGAAGAAATCAGTCAGACGAAGGAAGTACTGGGAGCAGCAGCGTTGACGTATGTGGCAAGTGCGGCGGCAAGTATTTTACAGCTGCTTCGTTTGCTCATCATCAGTGGAGGACGCAATGATGACTAAACAGATTACAGAACGAGAGCTGGTACTGGCCATTTTGATGGAAGTCACTCAGCAGAATGTGTACAGCCATATTGCACTGGAAAGTGTTCTTCAGAAATATCAGTATTTGGATAAGAAAGAGCGTGCTTTTATCACAAGAGTGACAGAAGGTACGCTGGAACATATGATAGAGATTGATTATATTTTGAATCAATTTTCAAACGTAAAGGTAAATAAAATGAAGCCGGTTATCCGCAACATATTAAGAAGTGCGGTTTACCAACTGAAATATATGGACAGTGTACCGGATTCCGCAGTTTGTAATGAGGCGGTAAAGCTGGCAGTGAAAAAAGGCTTTCGCAACCTGAGAGGATTTGTAAATGGAGTGCTTCGAAATGTAGCCCGGGGTTTGGACACGGTGGAATACCCCAGTGAAGGCATGGAGAGGCTGGCTATTCGGTATTCGATGCCGGAATGGATTTTAAAACTCTGGCTGAAAAGCTACGACGAGGAAATTGTTGAAAAGATGCTCCAGGATTTCCAGAAAGAAAAACCACTGACAATCCGCTGTAATGAAAGCAAAATTTCGCCGGAGGATTTGAAAAAAAAGCTTGAGAAACAGGGGGTTCTTGTACAGTATCATTCGTATTTGCCATATGCCCTTGAAATTCGGGGATACGACTATCTTGGAGAGTTGGAAGCTTTTCAAAATGGAGATTTTTATGTACAGGATATCAGTTCTATGCTGGTAGGAGAAATTGCTGCTCCAAAAGAGGGGAGTTATGTAATAGATGTCTGTGCAGCTCCAGGAGGAAAGGCTTTGCATATTGCAGAAAAAATGCATGGAACCGGGTTTGTGGAAGCAAGAGATTTAAGCGAATATAAGACAGGATTGATAGAAGCGAATATTTTAAGGAGCAAGATGGAGAATATCCGTGCTGTTCAGATGGATGCCGAGATTTTTGATGAGGCATCTGTTGGAAAAGCAGACCTGGTGATTGCAGATTTGCCGTGTTCGGGTCTTGGGGTGCTTGGAAAGAAAACGGATTTAAAATATAAGGCAGCAGAAGAAGGTGTAAAAGAGCTGGCAGGACTCCAGAAAAGGATTCTGAAAAATGCACAGGCATATGTCCGGCCGGGCGGTGTGCTGATATACAGTACTTGTACAGTCAATCCGGAAGAAAACATAGAAAATGTACATTGGTTCCTGAAAGAGTTTCCAGAGTTTTCTCTGGATTCCATTCAGGATAAAGTATGTACCAAACTTCGGGACAGCGTAGAGGAAGAAGGATGCCTGCAGCTGATTCCGGGAGTACATAAAAGCGATGGATTCTTTATCGCAAGATTTATAAAGTAACAGAAGTCAGAAGATGGGAAAGATAATGAATTATGAAAAAAGACATTCGCGCATATACATATGAACAACTCCAGGAAGAAATCGAAAAACTGGGAGAGAAGAAGTTTCGGGCAAAACAGATTTATGAGTGGCTGCATGTAAAACTGGCGGATCACTTTTCTGAAATGACGAATCTGTCGAAAGTGCTTCGGGAGAAGTTGGAGGAGCAGTTTGAGATTCTTCCGGTGGAGATGCTGGAAAGACAGGTATCGAAGATAGATGGAACGAATAAATTTCTGTTTCAGCTTCATGATGGAAATGTAGTGGAAAGTGTATTGATGAGATATAAACATGGAAATTCTGTCTGCATTTCCTCACAGGTTGGATGCAGGATGGGATGCAGATTCTGCGCATCTACCATTGGAGGACTGGAGAGAAATTTATCTGCTTCCGAGATGGTAGGTCAGATTTATCAGATTCAAAAAATTACACAGGAACGCGTTTCCAATGTGGTGGTCATGGGAACCGGAGAGCCGATGGATAATTATGAGAATTTTCTTACCTTTATCCGAATTCTGACGGATGAACACGGGCTGAATATCAGTCAGCGGAATGTGACTGTTTCCACTTGTGGGATTGTACCGGGAATTCAGAAACTGGCACAGGAGCATTTGCAGATTACACTGGCACTTTCACTGCACGGTTCCAATCAGGAAAAGAGAAAACAGCTGATGCCGGTGGCAAATAAATATGAGCTTTCGGAAGTCTTAAAAGCATGTGATGAATACTTCCGTCAGACGGGGCGTCGTGTGACATTTGAATACAGTCTGGTACATGGAGTGAATGACACTTTGGAGGATGCAGAAGAGCTGATTCAAATACTGAAGCCGAGAAACTGCCATTTGAATCTGATTCCCGTCAACCCGATTAAAGAGCGCGATTTTCAACAGCCATCACGTAAAAATGCACAGAATTTCAAAAATAAACTTGAAAAAAGCGGAATTAATGTTACTATAAGAAGGGAAATGGGTGCGGATATCGACGGTGCCTGCGGACAGCTCAGAAGACGCTATGTAAAGACAAACAAAAAGTAAAGGAGAAAGACTATGAAGACATTTTCCATTACAGACGTTGGTATGGTAAGACAAGTGAATCAAGATTACGTCTATATGACGGACAATCCATTAGGACCTCTTCCGAATCTGTTTGTAGTAGCCGATGGGATGGGCGGTCACCAGGCAGGTGATTATGCTTCAAAATATACAGTAGAAGTTCTTAGGCGGGAACTTGGAAATACGAAAGAGCAGGATGTGGAAAAATCCCTTGTTTCAGCAATTAAGACGGCAAACAGGGAGATTATTAAAAAAGCTGCCGCAGATCCACATTTAAAGGGAATGGGGACTACGGTTGTAATTGCCACAATTATTGATCAGATGATGTATTTTGCCAATGTAGGAGACAGCAGGCTGTATCTGATTAATCAGGGAATTGTACAGCTGACCAAAGATCATTCACTGGTGGAAGAGATGGTGCGTCTGGGGGGAATCAAGCCTGAGGAGGCAAAACATCATCCAGATAAAAATATCATTACACGGGCAATTGGTGCTAAGGATAGTGTTGAAGTAGATTTTTATGAGCATCGTCTGAAAAAGGGAGACATTATTTTAATGTGTACAGACGGACTTAGCAATATGGTAGAAGACGAGGAGCTTTTCCATATCGTACAGGGGGGAAGAGATATCGTAGAAGCGGCGGAATCTCTGGTAGAAACAGCAAAGGAAAACGGTGGTACTGACAATATAGGACTTGTACTGGTTGAGCCGTTCGCAGATGAGGTGAGTAGATGTTAAAAGAAGGAGTTTTTTTAGGAAAGCGCTATGAGATTCTGGATCGTATTGGTTCCGGCGGTATGGCCGATGTATACAAAGGAAAAGACCATAAGCTGAACCGGTTTGTGGCAATTAAAGTTCTGAAGAGTGATTTTCGTACAGATGAAGTATTCATTCAGAAATTTCTAAGTGAAGCGCAGGCGGCAGCAGGCCTGATGCATCCGAATGTCGTGAATGTCTATGATGTGGGACAGGACCGCGGGCTTTATTATATGGTAATGGAGCTGGTGGAAGGTATCACGTTGAAAGAATATATTGAGAAAAAGGGCAGGCTTTCTGCAAAAGAGACAATCAGTATCTCAATCCAGATGGTAACTGGAATTCAGGCGGCTCATAATCAGCATATTGTACATCGGGATATCAAACC